>JAGXNP010000174.1 GCA_019894885.1 Promethearchaeota archaeon
GGTCTAAATGTCTTCTATTATTTAATGACATATAATATCATTCTTTATAAAGAGAAAAAGTGTCTTCAAAAAATGTTTTCCTAAACAACTTTACCACGCGATAATGTAAGATTCTGCAATAGGTCTTAAATCGCTCAAGATTTTAAATTTGAAATTATACTCTGGCTTTAAGTCTTGTACAAACTGTTTAGCCTCGAAAAATTCCTTTGGGTTATGATAGATTCCTAATAGCAACACAAGTTTCTGGTCTACAATCGTTTCTTTTGTTCCTTCTAGAACCTCCATCTCATAACCCTCAATATCGATTTTAATGACGCCAACGAATTCGTCAATGGTTGTCTTTTCCATTACGCTATTTCCTTCCGCTTCAGGAACATAGGAAAGAGCCTTGTGTGGTAATATAATTCTTTCTGGAGGGTCTTCGAATTTTCCTGGTATCAAAGAACGTTTGTTAAACGAAATTTCCAAGCATGTTCCTGAATCCGTTGAAGTAAATATAATCGCACCACCAGGAAGAGAACTATCTACGTGGATTGGTGGTTCAATTATAGGTTCTCTACCGAACTTTTCTGAAATAGTCATGACTAAGGAGCAATATAAAGAGAGAGGAAACCAATATTCAAGCTGATTATAGATACTTCCTTTATATTTAAAATATATGATAATTATTCAAAATTACTTTAAGACTCCATTTACTTTATAAATCGGGAATATCTTTCATTATTAACATTCAAAACACTTTAAAGAAAGTTGAAATTTATGTCAATTAAAGAAAAACTTAAAGCGTATATCGATCTCACTAGAGCGCATTTCGCACCGGTCTGGCCATTGCTTTTTGTCTCGGGGTTGATGTTAGCGTTTCGAAATGGAGGGTTCTTTTCTTGGGAATTATTGATATTAGCCATTTTTATAGGGTTGTTTGGCTTTGAAGCAGGTATGGTGCTAAACGATATTGTTGATCATAATGTAGATAAAAAAGATAAGGAAGACACACTAACAAATTATTGGCGACCATTCAAGGAACGACCAATTCCTTCGGGAAAAGTGTCATTAAGGGAAGCAATTTTAATATTTATTATATTAGTGTTAATAACTGTGGTCTTAATTGCATTTATCCCTTTTCCAAATCTGATCTATATATATATTATAATGGCATATGCGTATTCAATGGAAGTTTTTTATCAGATGGTAAAGAGGAAACAAAAATTCCCAATTGCCCAGATTCTCGGACGAACGGATCTACTCTTGTTTCCGATTGCGGGTTATTTGCTATTAGGTCAATTTAATGTTACAATTATTTATTATCTGCTTTTTATGTATCCTTGGGCTCTTGCCCACCTTGGAGCTAATGACCTTGTTGATATTGAGAATGACGAGGCAAAGGAACTTAAAACAATTACAGGGTTATATGGTATTAAGGGAAATAAAATATGGGTTCATGCTTTTTCAGTAGTTCAGCTTATTACATCAGCAATATTTGTATTATTTGATTTAGGTGGTGTAGCAATCTACGGATTCGCCGTTTCATGGATACTTATTATATTAGCTAATATTAAAATAATGAAGGGGAAAGAGCCAAAAACTTGGTTAAAAGCTTTGCCAATGTTTCACGCATCGCTTTTGGTCTATATCTTATCAATAATAATTCAATCAGCCCTATCAATTTAGGGAATTGACTATTACCTTTTTTTTTTCTTAAGCATAGGTTAATTACTAACTTTATTCGATTCACAAATTATAAACAATTCTAAAGTAAATGAAAGATTGATTAAGCAATTCTAAAGATAAAACCTCACTCAAGGAAAAGAATGTTTTATTGAAGCTCAAGGAAGAACATTTACATCCTCCTTAGAATTTTAAAGACTTCTTATTGGGAATATTTATACCTCAAACTTTATATTGAATTTATATAAAGTCATTTAATATATCATAACAATCCACAAGATAAGGTTGCTTTCTTAGATGTCTGATTTATGGTCTCTTATTGAGATTGTTTTAGCATTCATAATTTTAACGCCCTTCATTATATTTAATATTGCTATTGCTTTCGGCTCTTTTTTTCAGAAGAAAGTGTCATTATTTTTAGTAAAGAAGTTAAAACTGGAGGAAGAGTATAAGAACTCATATCTCAAATTATTTAATATTATCAATTTTATTGTTTGGATAACAGTAGGGTTGATAAATATATTAAATTTAGATAATCCAATTTCCATCAGTTCAGTTGTAATTTTCTTAGCATTCCGTAGTGGAACTACTCTTAGCAAACGCGTGACACTAGGAATTCATGATTTGAAAGTAATGAAATCGCGTTTTTCAGAAAAAAAATATATTAAAAATGTTTCCCGAATGGTTAAAATCAGTATAATTATCGAATTAACATTTTTGTTAGTTTGGGCTTTGTTAAATAGAACCCTAAACGTAGCAGTAAAGTCAAACTTTGGGATTGATGTAAATATCCTCGCCATAATCCTATGGATTGCTGGTATTATCTATGGTTTTGTTTTTTCACTCATTATAAGCATTCCTTCAAAGCAGTTTCTCCTTAAAAATGAAATTGGGATTGCATTTTTACTTTCAGGAGAGATTTTCGAGGATAAAATTAAGAATAAGGTGCCAATTCCTAAATTTTTTAAAAAATGGGCTGATAGTAAGCGCGAAATTCGCTAGAAAGTAAGAATTTATAATTTATACGACTTCTAGAAGAGGAATTAAACTTCAATTTCTTTTATCTTAAAAAATGTCTAAATAACGATTAAATAATACTTCGAATAATAATACTATAAATCATTTTAAAGAGAAAATTTAAAATGTCAGAAAAAATTTGGCTTAAAACAGCTAAAATAATCGTTAGGGCTAGTGGGCATCCCTTATTTAAACCTAACGATACAATGATTAACCTTTTACAAACCCTATTAACTGAAGACCAAGCGAAATTTCTCTTAAATTTTAGAAATCCCATCTTAACTTTTGCTAAACTGAAACAAAAAACAGCGATGGAAGATAATGCTCTAAAAAACATGCTGGATTCCATAATGGATGAAGGAATCATCTTAGATATGCTTAATGAAGATTCTAATATTATAGAATACCGTTTATTGTCACCATTTCCAGAGTTTTTTGAACATACTCTAATTAAAGAAGGCACTAAAGAGAAAAGGAAAAAACTCGCGAAAATTTATGATAAGATGCTTAAGGAAGCAAGCGAAATGATCCAAAAAAACTATGAGACAATATTACCACTATTCAAAACTGAAATGCCTGCCTATACACGGATTGTACCAATTGATAAAGAGTTAATAATTCCAGAAGAGGAGACCTTACCCTTCTATGAAGTCTCTAAAATTGTAGATAGGTATGATACCATCTCACTCTCACGATGCCCCTGTAAATTTGAAAAAGAACTTTTAGACGATCCTTGTAAAATGACAACTGACCAATTTAGATGCTTCCATTTTGGAACCCTAGGTCGTTATTATATTGAACATGGGTTTGGAAAACCTATTACAAAAGAAGATGCGAAAAAGATATTACTAGAGGCAGTAAATGATGGTCTTGTTCATAAGGCTTTTCACTACAATTCGGATATCAATAAAGAAGAAAATGCATTATGTAATTGTTGCAAATGCTGTTGCATTCTTTTTCAAAGCTATTATCGAGGAGTCTGGCCATTTCATACGAAAACTTCATACATCGCAGAAATTGATGAAAATACATGTACGGGTTGTGGCACATGTGTCGAAAAATGCCCTACCGAAGCAATTTATTTAATTGATAATATATCTAATATTGACAAGAGTAAGTGTATAGGTTGCGGGGTTTGTGTGGCACTTTGTCCTGAAAAATCCAGAACCCTTCTAAAAACAGAGCTTAGAAGCGTATATCTTCCCGTTCCCAAAGTAGTACAATCTGATTAAATCATTTAATTGAAAAAACTTCGAAGATAATGGTTTTTGTTATTTTGTCTTTTTTGTATCTTCTAAGTACTTAAGGTAGACAAGTTCTTTTTTCTCGTGAATTTTAATCAATTTTGCTTTCTGGACGAGCCATTGAGGGCCATCTAAGGGATAGAAAAGCATTACAATCGCACTAAATATTAAAAATATTGCCGGAATAAGCGAAAATCCAACCATTATACCCATTTGAGTGGAGAAATTTTGAGTTGGTTGTTGCGGATCGAATCCAAAGTCGTTTATTATCAATAAAAACAACCAATTTGCAATGGAGATTGCAGGTTTTGTAATTAATGCGTTTATCCCTGAATAAGTTGTTTCTCTGCGTTTTCCTGTTCTGGTTTCATCGTAATCAACTATGTCAGCTATAACTACTTGGTTTGTAAGCATGAAACCTGAAAATCCAATACCAATAAGAATGAATCCGATTATGGCAAAATAAATAGTCCATCCGATGAAAAAAGTCAGAAGAAAGCTTATTCCTGACCAAAACAATGCTAAGGCATAGGTTTTTTTTGCTCCGTATTTAGCTATGAGTTTATTAAAAACCATAAAAAAAGCAAATATCATTACAAACACTAATAGTAACGGAAGTGTGGCTAAAAAACCAGTCAGAAGTAATACGTAATTAACGTAGTAAAATATAGCAGTGGTGAGGATTGTCTGAGCAAAAGTGAAAGAGAAGTTGGAGACTTCGTAAATTAAAAACGGAGTGTTTTTAAACGTCTCTTTTATTCCCATAATAACCGGGAGCGTCTCTTCCATTTGCGTATATTTATTTTCTTTCAAGTAGAAACTACTTACAAATAATATTATTGCAGAGATAATGCCTACAAAAATCATTGCAACGAGAAATTCTTGAGTAGCATTTGGCGATTTATTCCCAGTTAACAACAAAAGAGGTAATATGAAAGCAATTATATATGAAATAGAAGAAATTGCAGAACCATATACTAATAAATTAGCTCTCTCCTTTGCGGTTAGTGCCATTTCAGCCGGAAGGGTAAAATTTATGAGCCCTAATATCGTAAATAATGTGTCAAAAACAAATAAAACGATCGTCAAATTGAAAAACAGAGCTAATTGGTTATTCACATCTACAAGAGGGATCCAACAAAAGATAAATGCAATTCCAAAGATTGGAGCACCAAATCGAATATAAGGGATTCTCCTGCCATATTTTTCTGATTTCGTACGATCCTCGATGAATCCGAATAAAGGATCGTTAATCGCGTTCCAAATCGAGAAAATAAGCCAAGCGATTCCAGTCAACTCGGTGCTTAATCCTAACATCGCATTGTAAAAGAAAGTTATGGCCGAAAACGCTATTTGTGAAGGTAAGCCAATCCCCGCTCCAAGACCACCAAAAGCAAATTTTGATTTCAACGATAATTTTTCCTTAGACATGATTTCGTGCAATTTTGTATAGGTTTAATAATTGATTAATATTGAAAAATTTTTTTTGTTATCTAAAATTCCATTATTGATGGATATAACAGTTTTCCTTATTACTTACGGTATTTTGTTTATCGGCGAGTTAGGAGATAAAACACAATTAATTGTGTTCAATCTCGCTCTAGAGTATAAAAAGTTCTTTAAAGTGGGAATCGGTGCAACTCTTGGATTTGCTGTAATCGTAACTATAGGAATTCTTTTTGGATCGTTAATTACCGAGTTTATTCCTTTAGTTCTTATATCATTAATTTCTGGTCTATTATTTATTGTAATTGGCTTATTTGAATTGCGGGACATAAAATCTCTTTATTTAAATGAGAGAAAAATCAAATCTGATAATAAGAGTATTAAGCAAAACAGTGCTGAAAAAGAAGAAACAAAAAATAATGAAGTAGCTAAGTTTACTTGGCTTAAGAAAAATCCATACCTCGCAGGGTTTGGGTTTATTTTTCTTATGGAATTAGGAGATAAAACCCAACTGTTAACGATAACGCTAGCTTCAATCTATGCTGCCCCATTCGAAGTGTGGTTAGGTGCATTTTTAGCTCTTATTAGCGTGGCTTGGATCGGTATTTTTGCCGGTGCCACAATTGCTAAAAAAGTTCCTAAATTTTATCTAAAAGTAGTTGCCGTATCTATTTTTATCTTAGTAGGTATCCTGGTTTTGATAAATTCTTTTTAAGTGTCCTTTTTACTCCATCACATTTCTTTTTTTCCATTTCCAAGCGTATGTATATTACTTCAAAGGGTATTTAGATTCTAGTTTATTACCACTTGATACCTCTGATATTTATTATAAAAATAAAAACAGAATAAGGAAAATTAAATTAAAAAGAAGTTTTAGTTTTAACGAGACTAATTATGCTTTTAGCCAGAAGCATGGCATCTTCAGCTTCTTTGGGATCGTCAAAAAACCTTGATGGGATTCCTCCGGGTAACCCATTTGGATAACGTGTAGGTATATAATATTGATCAAGTTTCTTAGCGGGATTAATAGTCTTAAACTCTGGATCGATTTCAATTGCCATTTTTGATAAATCTGCAATAGAGTGGGTGTAAAAAACCTCTCTTGATTTCAATCTCTCATATAAATATGCTTTCAACGCCTTTTCCGCTGCTTGTAGGAAATGGAACAGAGCGAGATAAAATTTATGCATTTTTCTTAGCTCATCAGCATCGTTGAATTCATCAGTCGCTTGAATTAACCATCGCGATGCCTCTTTTTCATAATTTTTCTTCATAAACTATTTTACCCGTTTTTAATATTTCTGATAGAAATGAATTTGTCTCTTTATTC
>JAGXNP010000175.1 GCA_019894885.1 Promethearchaeota archaeon
GAAATGTCAAAAAATAATTATTATTATTTTCACTTTTTATTACATAGGATTATCGGAGAATCGCTCGTATCTCTATTAAATCCATTGAAAATTATTTATTTATATTTTTCTCTACATACAAATTTTTAATACAATCACTAAAAAAGCGTTTGGAATTAAAAGACAACAGAATAAAAAAAAAAAAAATTATCATACGATTTTTGGTTCTAAAACTAATTTCGGGTCCTTCTTAAACTCCTCATTCATTTGGTCATTAATTCCAGCAACATTCTTCACTAATTGTTTTCTAAATTCGATATCATACTGGGTTGTAATAGCTATACTTTCCATTACTGGAGAACCTCCCCCATGGTAGCTTCCAAACAGATGAATACCTCCTGTTGCAGAACAGTACATATCACCAACAAATCGCCAGAATTGCGCAGCATTTTTAGGTGAAATCTTTGGATTTCTGGTGATATATTTATAAAGGTAGTCTCGAATTTCTGGATTAATGAAATCATTTTCATGAGGGAATGTTGCTGGAATACCGCCTGAAAGATCAGTTATTATTTCTGCTTCACGAAATACATTTTCTCCAGATAAACATCTTCCTACATTGCAATAAATAGAATTTGGTATATAGCTTCCTGGTCCATAAGGAATAAATCCTACACCAGGCATGTATACTTCTGGTTTACCGAGATCAGACGCAGTATATCCCGCAGCATAGCCAAGTTCCGTAACCATAATCAGTTCTGCCAATTTACCTCTTACATGGGAAGCTCCATGAATGTTATTATATTCAGCTGCTAAAGCAGCTGTGCCTACCACTAAATCCCCTATTGCCGGTTTACATCCTGAATAGCTGTGTCGATGAAATAATGCAAATAATAACGCAAGAGTACCTGCATGTTGATATTCCCCACAGAGAAAAACCCTCTCCCATGGAATAAAAACATTGTCAAAAATTATATAGGAATCCGTAGCACCTGGCATGAATCCTCTCTTGAAATGTTCTCTCTCTCTAAAATTATGAATTGTAACAACTTGTTTTACGCCTTCATAATCACCGGGGACTGCAAATGCAACGGCATAATCTTTATCTTCTGGTCTTAACGCTCTTGTAGGGACAACTAATATTTCATCAGATACTGAAGCTTCTGATATGTGAACTTTACATCCACTAACAATTATACCATCGTTTCTTTTTTCCACCACATGAACATACATATCTGGGTCTTCTTGGTCAGCAGGTCGCTTTATCCGATTACCTTTAACATCTGTTTGAGCACAAGCAGCAATTAAATCTTCCCTTTGAAATCGTTCCATCCATTTTTTAAAATTTTCGTGATAACTAGTATCTCCGTTGTTTGATTTATCCGCTTCATAACTAACATTATATACTGCGTTGGCTCCGTCACAACCCATACACCGTTGAATGCAACCACCAACCTTTTGACATAGTTTTCGGGTCATATCTTGTTTTTTATGAAGATCGTCTGTATTTTGGTGAATGTGTGTAAAGCGATTTATTATATCACCAGTGAGATGGGATTTTACTTGCATTAAATCAGCGTATTCATCAACCATATCAAAGGTGGTACCAATAGTGTTAATGCAATTCATCTGTCGTTCGTCTAAACGATCAATCTTTTCACCGTCGTAGTAAATATTATTCTTCATTTTACCTAAATCGTTCATATATTGTTCTTTTGTTCTCATTTGAATACCTCTTTTTACATTTGATAAATTTGTTTACTTGATAAATCATTATTACTTTTATCTATAAATAATTAATCCCTATTTTATGAAATATTTTATGCTTTACAATTATCCTTATCGGTATTATAAATAATGTTAAAAAATAAGTAAATTTCATCTATTTTGTTTTCTCCTTGTTTACTCATGAACTTAACCCTTTAAACATAACAAATTCTTAATTTTATATGAAAACATTGACAGAAAAACTAATAAATAATTAAAGCAAATATCTGAACAGATAATGATTGAAGAAAAAATTCAGGTCTACGGATACCGATGGATAATTTTAATCATCTTTATGTTAGTAAATATATTTTCACAGATTTTGTGGATATCTTATGCCACAGTCACATTAGAAGCAACAACATATTATAATGTAAGTGAATTTGAAATTCTTTTTTTATCGACGATTTTCATGATTGCATATATTCCAGTTACATTTATTACATCTTGGTTCATTAATAAATATGGTTTTAGGATTGGTGTGGGATTCGGAGCTCTACTTAATGGTGTTTTTGGCTTTCTAAGATTTTTAGCTGGACCGAATTATCTTTTAATTTTACTTTTTCATATCCTGATTGCTGTAAGTCAACCGTTTTTTTTAAATAGCGTTACATTACTATCTGCAAATTGGTTTCCAGAGTCAGAACGTACAACTGCTACTGGTCTATCAATAATATCTCAACTTTTAGGAATCGCTCTCGGTATGATTTTAACACCAATTTTAGTGATGATATTTAGCTTTGAAGTAATGCTATTTATATATGGGTTATGCTCCTTAATTATCGGAATATTATTTGTGATTGTCGCTCGAGATAGACCTCCCACATCACCTTCAATCAAGTTAACTAATGAAAATATTATATTTAAAGGAGGATTAAAACTGCTTTTATTTAATAAGCTGTATTGGATTTTAATAATTATCTTTTTAGTTGGTCTGGGAGCATTTAATATGGTAACCACATACATTGAGCTTATAGTTATCCCTAGAGGTTTAACGTCTATAGAAGCGGGAAATCTTGGAGGGATAATGCTTCTAGGTGGTATAGTTGGGTCCATAATGATGTCCATTTTATCAGATAAATTCCGGAAACGAACATTATTAATAAAAATCTCGCTTTTAATTGCCGTGGCTGCTTTTTTTGCTATATCCTTTGCAAATAATGCAATTATGTTATATATTTTCGGATTTCTATTAGGATTCGGCTTATTATCTGTTGGTCCTGTAGTATTAGAATATACTGTTGAAATTACAGTACCCGTTCCGGAAGCAACTTCAAACGGAATGCTAATGATGGTAGGTGCGGTTGGTGGTATTATTTTTATCTTAGGTTTTGAAGGATTTACTACTCCTTCAGGAGATTATCTCCCTGCTTTGATAGTTTTATCCATCCTTTCATTAGTATCATTTATTCTCTCGTTCTTTCTTAAAGATGTAAAAAGAGAATAAAATCAATAAACCCTCCTTAAAAAAATTTTTATAGCAAAAAATTACTAATTCTTTATTCTATAATGTTTTCTCAAAAGAATTAGTAGTAAATCTTTATAAAACAATTTATCATATTTTTAACTTAAATCAAGAAAACTATATACTGCTTTTTGGAGGTAATAAAAATGAGTTCTTATGGTGAAAAAAGAGATAGGGACGATGAGCGGACGCGCGGAGATCTAAAAGCGATGCAAGATGGTATCCAAAGTTCACACTCATCTGGGAGGGGTGGATCTGCCAATAAAAAGAAAAACACATTGATGTGCGTTTCATTCCTCATGATTTTGATAATAGCAGTTGTTCTTGTTGTTATCATAAGTTTATAACTAGTTAAAGATCAAAACTAAACATAATACTTTTTTTTCTTATTAAATTTTTTCATGAAAAATATTGTGAAGTTTTTATTCGAGATTATGTCAAAAACTAAAAAACATATCTAATATTTTTCTATCTAAGTTATATATTTATACAACTACCAATCTGAGGAAGTCATTTTTTAATGGGGAGTTATGATTTAGGAACTTTAATAGCTAATTTTAAAAAAAAGGATAAAATTGCTTTAGCAAGATTAATTACACTTATCGAGAACGAACCTGAACGAGCACATGAGGTTTTTAAGCATTTTGATAACGTTATACACGAATCTTACATTATTGGACTTACTGGATCTCCTGGAGTGGGAAAAAGTACGTTGATGGGTGCCATAGCTCAAAAAATGTTAGATGAAGGTAAAACTGTTGGTATAATATCTGTTGATCCAACCTCACCCTTTAGTGGAGGTGCATTTTTAGGTGATAGAGTCAGAATGACTAACATTTCTTTGCATCCTAATGTCTTTATGCGTAGCCTTGCGTCAAGAGGATATAAAGGAGGGATATCAAGAGCAGTATTCGACATAAGTATGTTGTACGAAGCTTTTGGTATAGATATAATCATTATTGAAACGGTAGGAGTTGGACAAGCTGAGTTTGACATCTATAATTTAGCTTACACAGTTGTCGTTATCTTAGTTCCTGGTTACGGTGATGCCATTCAGATGCAAAAAGCCGGTATTATCGAGATAGGAGATATCTACGATGTAAACAAAATGGATTTAGGAGGAGAAGATATAGCCGTACAAATTGAAATGATGCTCGATGATACTATATTTCAGAGTGGGTATAGACCACCAGTTGTATTAACTGATGCTATAAAAGGTGAAGGTATAGATGAGCTTATCCAATATATTTGGGATCATAGGGAACATATTGAACTATCTGGTACTATAAAAGAAAAGCAAAAAAATCGGTTTAATTATAAGATAAAAGAACTGTTTTTTACCAAAGTCGAAAAATTAGTCTTAGAAAAAGTTCTAAATAAAAAAAAAATTAAGGAAATAGTAAACGATGCTTTGGATAATAGCAGCTTTAGAATTTATGACAATGTTCACAATCTTTTCGAAAAACTGAATTTTAAAATCGATGAAGATTAGTACAAGTTCCTCATTAATCTCATTTTTTTTAAAAACCATTTTAACTAGTACCAAGTTTTAACCACCTCATTCTCTTAAGAATTATATAAATGTCTTTAAAATTTAGAGAAGGTAAAACTTATAAGACTTTTTTCTAAATCGTGACTATGCCCCTTAAAAATAAAAGAATATCTCTCGAGGGGAAAATGGATGATTGGGGTCCATATGGTATAAATGAGGGAAAATGGTTAATTTTTTCGATTGGAAATCCAGTGGAAGGTCATGGATATGCATTACCAAGAAATATTGATGATTTACACTCACAACGAGTAGCCCATCTTATTTCATGCAAAACTGGAGGGCGATATGTTGGACATATCCCTTGGACAACTGATAATTTTACGTCAATTGCCACGGATTGGGCACCAAAATCAATTCCGGTAAAAGAAATAGTAAAAAAGATAATAGATTTCATAAAATTCCACATTGAAATTTATAAAAAAATGGATTTACCCGTTTCGAAAGTTTTTCTTTATTCAGGGCATGGTGGAAATAATCCTCTTGTTGATTATACTAAAGAAATACAGGATGCACTACAATTAGAGAGACTAATTATATCTACAACAGAAGGTATCGCTGAAGATAATATCGACAGGGTAATGGTAGAATTAGACAAACTTTCTATAGAACTCGCAACTAAGAGTGAAAATCCGAGACAGATAAAAAGAATTTTAATTAAAATATTGCTAAGTGCTGCACATGCGGGGCATTTTGAACATTCACTTGGAGCAGCTTTAGGAGTTTTGGACGAAGAAAAGCTTAAGATTATGAATGAAGAATTGGAAAGAGATTTTGAATCCGCTCTTAATAAATGGCCTCCAATTGGAGGTTTAGGTGGTTTTTTAATTGCTGGTGGAGAATATACAGAAGCTTTAGGAACAAAGGATAACGATATATTTGGATTATGGAATTGTTTGAAGCGATTACGCACTCTCGATAATGGTAAAGTAAGAGTTTTTAAAGAATTAGGGGAATTGATTATAAATTTGTTAGTAGAATATTATTCTGAGATAATTTTGAGTAGTTAATTTTTTTGTTTACACATAGGGAAGATCATTTCTACTTAATTTTATTAGATTTTCTATCACATTTCAATAAATCTTTTGATAAAATATACCTTTAAATTAAAGCTAAACATAAATTCATTTACTCAAAAAATTTAACAAAAAACAACCTAATCTAATTTAAAATAAGGTTTTGTAAATGGAAAAAGAAATTGAAACGGTTGAGATTAAACATTCAAAAAAGAGCATGGTTTCATATGGTTTCGGTTGTTATATAGCCGAATTTTTTAACATGGCATTCGGAGCGTATGTTTTCTTTTATTATGAGACGGAAATTGGATTAAATGTTTGGTTAACTAGCATAGGATTTATCATTTTCGCACTCTGGAACGCAATAAATGATCCCTTGATGGGCTTTTTAACTGATCGCGCCTTTAAATTTACAAAAAAATGGGGAAGACGACTTCCGTGGGTTATAATCGGAGGGATCCCTTGGATTTTTAGCTATTTGCTCCTTTTTACGCCCCCAGATGTCGATCCAAATAGTGGAGCTATCATTCTATTTGTTTGGCTCGTTGTTATGACATGTTTGTATGACACATTTGCTTCACTTTTTAGTGTGAATTTCTATTCGATTTTTCCAGATAAATTTCGCGGCGATAGTGAGCGAAGATTAGCTTCTACTTTAAGTACTCTAGTAGCAGGTCTGGGAACAGCTACAGGATCGATAATCCCAAGTCTTTTTGTAGTATTTGGGGAAAGAAGCACATATACCCTACAAGCAGGAGTTGTTGTAATTGTATGTCTATTAGCTCTAGTAGCTGCAATTCCTGGCAGTCGTGAAGATCAAGTGCGTATTGATTGTTACCTCCAGAGTTGCGAAGAAGACATGGACAAAGAGCCATTTTATAAAGAATTTAAAAGT
>JAGXNP010000176.1 GCA_019894885.1 Promethearchaeota archaeon
ATATATGTAGGACCTGCTCCTGGGAGAAAGGTAAAAAACATCGAAGAAAATCCAAATGTAAGTATTGGAATATATACACCAATGGACACTGGTAAAATACAGGGCATGCAAATTACAGCATCCGGGAAAGAAAGACTGATCTTTTTAAGGGAAGGGGACAAAGATTTTGATGAAGCTCAAAAAATAGTGCGGGGAAAGAGAAATCTCCTCTTGAAGATCATTCCAGAGAAAATCGAGTTACTAGATTATGATTTCATTAAAAAAGGGTATTCACGACTTCAATATTTAGAATTCCAGTAAATTTAAAATCTCGTTTAGAATTTGATACTAACAAAAGTTCCGTTATATTTTTAAAACCCTTTTACTTTATTTTAAGTATAATTACGGATGTGGATGTTATGAATGAACAATCTAAATTTTTAGTTTTAACATCAATTTTCATAGAGATCATATCCGATATTATTATTCGATAAAATTCTTTTCTTTATGAAACGAATTTCGAAAGAAACTATTCACATCCCGTTTCATAAATAAAACGCAGAACCTTAACATATTTATAAAATAATATTTCAAAAAGGTACAACATCAAAATGTGGTAGATTATATGTCATACATCGAAAAGGAAGAAGAAATAATCCAGTTTTGGAAAGAAAATAAAATATTCGAAAAGAGTGTCGAGTCTAGATCAAAAAAAAATCCTTATGTATTTTACGATGGACCTCCATTTGCCACAGGTTTACCCCACTACGGACACATATTAAGTTTTGTGACAAAAGATGTATTTCCAAGGTATTGGACAATGAAAAATCATCGCTGCGAAAGAAAATGGGGTTGGGATTGTCATGGGCTTCCTATAGAAAGCATTTGCGAGCGAGAATTAAATATAAAGCAGAAGAACGAAATATACGAGATGGGGTTAAGTAAGTTTAACGAATTCTGTAGATCGAAAGTTCTTTGGTACACTAACGAATGGAAAAACACCGTTGAACGGATGGGCAAATGGATAGAATTTGACAATGCTTATAAGACAATGGATAATTCGTATATGGAAACAATTTGGTTTATCTTTAAGAAAATATTCGATGAAGGATATGTGTACAAAGGTAAAAAAGTTCTTCTTTATTGCCCTAGGTGCGAAACACCTCTTTCAAATTTTGAAATATCCATGGATAATAGCTATAAAGACGTCACCGAAAAATCTGTTATCGCTAAATTCAAATTATTGGATAATTCAAATACATTTTTGCTTGCTTGGAGCACAACGCCATGGACATTAATTGGAAATGTAGCTTTAGCAGTAAATAGCAAACTTAATTACGTGAAAATCCGGGTTGAAGATGAATTTTTAATTTTGATCAAATCCAGATTGGGTATAATAAACGAGAATTACGAAATAGTAGACGAATTTAGAGGAGAAGATTTAATAAACAAACCATACGAGCCTTTATATCGCGTTTCTGTTGAGACTGAGAAAGTTAGTCATTTCATCATTGATGGAGGCGAAGATGTCTTGTCAGATGAAGGTACGGGAATAGTACATATGGCTATTTATGGAGAATTTGATTACGAAATGATTAATAAATACGATATGCCAATAATCCAACACATTGATGAGCACGGTAAATTAGCTGACGGTCCAGAAGAATGGAAGGGATTGTGGTTCAAAGATGTTGATAAAAAAGTCTTAGACGACTTGGACAGTCGAAATCTTTCATACAATACAGAAGACTACAGTCATTCGTATCCTTTTTGTTATAGGTGCGATACACCTCTAATGTATAACGCCCTTGATGCTTGGTTCATAAACATTCAGCGAATAAAACCTCGACTCCTGGAAACTAATGAAAGAATCAATTGGTATCCTAAAGAAATTTCTAAAAGATATCAAAACATTATAGAAACTGCTCCTGATTGGTGTGTCTCAAGAAATCGGTTTTGGGCTACTGCTATGCCAATATGGGTATGCGTGCAGTGTGATACAATTAAAGTGATAGGTTCTGTGAAAGAACTACAAGACCACGCTATCGAAACGGTTCCTGATAATTTAGATCTTCATCGACATATAGTGGATGATATTCATATTAAATGTCCAAGATGTGGAGATTTAATGAATCGCATACCTGAAGTGTTTGATTGTTGGCTCGAATCGGGTGCAATGCCATATGCTGCAAAACATTATCCTTTTGAGAATGTAGAATGGTTCGAGCACAATTTCCCTAGCGATTTTGTGTCTGAATACATTGGACAAGTAAGGGCTTGGTTTTATTACATGCACGTAATCTCCATTCTGATGCTTGATGAAATACCATTTAAAAATGTCGTTGTAAACGGTAATATACTTGCTGAAGATGGAACTAAAATGTCAAAATCAAAAAGAAATTTCGCTGATCCGTCTCTTATAATAGAAAAATATGGTGCTGACGCTTTAAGGATTTACCTATTAGCTTCTCAGCTAATGAGAGCAAAAGACTTAAACTTTAAAGAAGAAATTGTTAAACAAGTCTATCGGAGATTTAATTTGCTATTAGTCAATGTTCTAAATTTCTATTCTTTATTTGAAGTTAACAATTTATCCATAGATAGTCCCAAAGCAGAAAATATTTTAGATAGGTGGATTATAGACTTAGTGAATAATCTTACGCGGAATGTGACTCAGCGATTAGATGACTACGATCCGGGGGAAGCAAGCAAGTTAATCATTAGCTTTGTCGAAGATTTGTCAACTTGGTACATCAAAAATAGTAGAAATAGGTTTAAAAGCGAAATAATAAAAGAAAAACTAGCAGCTATGAATGCTTTGTCGTATGTGCTTCATAATTTATCGAAAATCTTAGCTCCATTAACGCCCTTCATTTCTGAAATGATATATCAGAAATTAAGAGAAAAAAACTTGGTAAAATACGAATCCGTACATTTAGATCTATGGCCAGATTTTGATCGAAGCTTATCTTTTCCAAATCTAAGTACCAAGATGAATATAACTAAGGAAATAGTTCAAAAATCTTTAGAATTAAGGGAAAAGGCTAAAGTACCTTTACGACAACCGCTGAAAAAGATTACCCTAAAAGGAGTAGGTTTGGATGACGAATTCTTAGAATTAGTTAAAAAAGTTTTAAATGTGAAAGAAGTTGTTATAAAAGATGAAGTTATGACTGAATTAACTGTAGAATTGGATACAGAAATCACGAGAGAACTGAAACTAGAAGGAATAGCTAGAAACCTAATAAGGAATATTAATAATCATAGGAAGAAAATGAAGTTATCAACGAAAAACAGAATAAGATTATATTTAGAAGCTGACGACGACGATATTTTAGAATCAATATCTAAATATCAAAATTACATCAAAAAAATGGTACAAGCGGATTCAATTTTTGATGAGATAGATAATAACAGAGATATTAAGACATTTAAAATAAACCAAAGCGAAGTTTCAACTTATATTGAAGTAATAACTTAATATTACTCTTACATAATAAAACGTAATAATTTGGCTTCAGCTGTTGCTGGATAATATATTTTTTATTTTTTCTTCAAAATATTCTTTTAACAAATAGTAAGGTAAATCCCCACTTCTAAGAATAGTATCATGAAAGAACTTTAAACTGAATTTACTCCCCATTTTTTCTTCCACTTCCCGTCGTAGATCTTCTATGAGGAGTTTTCCAATAAGATAAGAGAGATTATAACCAGGAGTGGATGTATATCTCAAAATTTCTGCTTCAGCAGTAGTTTCGTCCATTGCTAACACATTCATCAACATCTTAATGGCATCTTCTATTGTGCGTTGCTTACAATGCAATTGAATGTCTAATATCACCCTCATCGCTCGGAATAATTGAGCTCCAATAATTAATGATTTAGCGTTTTTAGGATCTTTATAAAATCCTTCTTGAAACATCATTTCTTCACAATAATGAGCCCAACCTTCAATAGTTTCCAAGGAAAAACCAAGTAATCGTGGGAGAGGAGCAAACTCATTATTGCAAACACAATCTAAATGGTGTCCTGGATAAGCTTCGTGCACCATGGTATTTGATATCACCGTATAGGAAGATCCTCCAGAACCTTCTTTATCTTGTGAAGGAGTAACCAGAAAAATTCCAGGTTGTACTCCACCAAAATAAGGGGGTTCATAATATGCTGCACTAGGGACGGTATGGATGAGGTGAGGTGGTGTTTCAACAATGACCAACTTCTCTTGAGGAAAACTAGCGAGGTTATGGGATTTTATAAACTTTTTAGCTCGATCTGCTTCAGTCTGTGTATGCTCAAGTGCTTCCTCAAAAGTAGGAACCTGATCCTTTTTAAAAAAATCTTCAATTACTTCACTAAGTGTTTTGGTAGGATCGATCTCTTTAGCAAGGCGTTTTAACTTTTTAAACAACGAATTAAATTGCTGGTTCCCTTTTTTTAGTATTCTTTCTCGATCCCAAGGAATTTTTCGTAAGCTCAATAGTTCATCAAATTTTTCAGGACCTAACGCCCAAGCAAATTTATCACTATCTACAGGTAAACTTTTTATCCATTCAACATGAGTCTTGATAACTGATTCAGCCTCATTAAAAAATTTCAGAAGTTTGTCTTTAAGTGAAACAATATCTTCTGATGTTTCATTAAAAGCTCCAGCAAGAGTTTGTAAAAACTGAGATGTTGACTGTACTTCTTTTAAAGCAAGATCTCTCCAGACTATTGGAATCGGGGTCTCATCAAATCGAGATTGAAATTCCTCTAAATATTTAGGTAATTTTGTTAAATATGCTATGATAGCTTCTGCAACATTGGTAGTTGGTCCCTTTCGTTGGAATAAAAGGAAGATACTCTCTTGAAAATAAGCTAATCCATTAGGTTCCTTTTTCCATAAAGGATAGGCTCTATACATGAACAGGTTAATATTGTGATAGTATTCCATCGCTTCTAGTGAAATTTTGTTTTTGAAATTCAATTTTTCAATATTTAATTGTTTAAGCTCTTCAATCCATTGACTGAACCACTTAAGATTTTCCTCTATGTGTTCTTTCGTTCCTGATTCTACTTCTTTTTCGTATTCTTCTTTACCAAAGCTGATAGCTATTTTTGGATTACGCTTAAAATATTCCTTCATCCCTCTATTGACTATATCATCGAATTTTTGGTTCTCATCCATTATCTATTCATCTCATTTACAAATTGGATTTATAATTAAAAGTTGTTTATGGTAGATTTAATCATAACAGAGAAAAAAAAATTATATTAGTTTTTAGTTGTTATATTTTAAATGCTAATTTTATAAACTATTTCTTTAAAAAATCTTTAATGGCAGCATCTGCTTCCGTAAGTAACTCCATTGTGTATGTATATCCCTCTACAGAAGCATAAAAGTTATATCTTTTAGCTAAAGCAGCCATACTTTCAACAATTTTATCATCTGGACACTCGTATACCGCGTAAGATTTTAGTCTATCATCAGTTATTTGTGCGATCCAATTCTCTAACTTTTTAAGGAAGTCAGGGTAAGCAGGCTTGTCAGTTCTCATATAAGTTTTGACAGATTCGTTCAACTTATGGTGAGGGGTTTTTCCAACCATCATTATTTTTACCATATTGATTTCACCTTTCTAAATACTTTCTAATTTTGGATTTGAAGCGTTAAGAAATAGTATGAGATTTCTTTATAAAAACTTTTACAATTTGTTAAAAATAATCTCTAAAGGTTTATAATACCACCTTTCAAATTTGATTTCCTTAATTTAGAAGAAAAGATTTTAGGAAATCATTAATTGTACTAATTAAATATCAGATGATCATCAACACTAAGCTTTTGATTAACATGTTATCCGATGAAGATAGAACGCAATTAAAAGGTGCTAATAACGATAAAGAGCTTAAAAAAACTTTCAAATCAATCGCATCATATAATCCCGACCAATTTTTTCCAACCGAGGAACTGAAAAATTTAGGTTACACAAGAAAGCAATGTGAATGTTGTGGTGTTTATTTCTGGACCACCATCAGTGAAAGAAAGGTATGTGGAGATCCTGTTTGTTCTGGGGGGTTTCAAGTCACTATTAATAATCCTGCGAAAGTAAAGCTCTCCTATATTGGTGTATGGAAAAAAATTGTCGAGATACTAGAGCCTCGGGGGTATGTCCCTATTAAAAGATACCCATGCGTAGCAAGATGGAACCCTACTTCAGAATTCACTATAGCATCAATCTCTGCTTTTCAACCTTATGTTATTACTGGTGAAGTTGAACCACCTGCAAAAAAATTAATAATACCTCAATTCTGTTTAAGATTTAATGATATTGAAAATGTAGGATTGACCGGTTCACACAACACCGGCTTCGTAATGGTAGGACAGCATGTTTTCGTGTCACCTGAAGAGTGGAATCAAGGAGAACTCTTTTTAGATATTCATGCTTTTATCATCGAAGGTGTAGGTTTACCAAAGGAAGAAATTACGATTCACGAAGACAGCTGGGCAGGAGGTGGCTCTTTTGGATGTAGTCTTGAATTTTTTAGTCGAGGAGTCGAATTGTTCAATCAAGTGTATACCATGTTTGAGCAAACTCCAGATGGTCCTCGAGAATTGAGTTTAAAAGTTTTAGATATGGGGTTAGGCCAAGAACGTGTAG
>JAGXNP010000177.1 GCA_019894885.1 Promethearchaeota archaeon
GTAGTAACCAACCCCGTGCAAGTTCTCTAAGTTCATCTGTCCGTTGAGGACTGCTACATCCCGTTTATCGGATGCTCGAAAAGTTACGATGTTGTCGAAGTAATTAAACACATTAGGGTGTAAATATCTTATTTGGGAGGCAGAAAATACGGTGCCGAAGCCGTTGGATACGAAGGGAGCAAAAAATTTGTCAATTTTACCGTACTGGATTTTCTTATCCAGGAAAAACCCATCAAAAATTACGTCTATATGAGGCAGGACAATAAATTTAGGGATATACGGTTCTCCAGTTTTTAAATAATGAATAAATTTTGATAAAATCACAAAAGCAAAATAGCATTGTTTGTCGTAATCTCTTACATCTGAAAGATCTATGATTATGGTTTTATCGTTAGTTATGAAATCGTGTTCTCGGGGAGTGTCTTGCGTTTGAGGCTGCTGATGTTGGATAAAGGAAGACTCTTGGGGAGTAAATTCCTTAAAAAAGGAAAGCAAAGTTTCCGTAACTGAAGATTTCTCCCAGTCGCGTTGCGTGGTTAAGTCTAACACTAATGTAGATACATCAATATCGGGATTTCTGAGTATAGTGTTCTTAAAAGTCTCAATAGTCCGTTCGTCTTTTTTAAAGCACATTGCGTAGGCGTCAAACATGTAATCCAAGTAATCGGGGTTTTTTTTGTCGTAGGGAATCCCTGAGCGAAGAGGGTTGATCACAATAGTTTTCCCTAGTTTATGGTAGATAAACTGATTTTCATAAATTGTACCTTTAAACAACCCCATTACCTTGGACCAATTACCCGTGAAATCGAACACTACCGAAGGATAGCCCGCTCTAACCAACTCTACGACGATTTTTTGAGCAAGCAGTTCCCGACTAGAGTTCGTACCGTTGGTGACGAATAAGTTGCGCGCTTGTTCGATTAAAAATCCGGCAGGTACTTCGTTTTCTAAGTATTCTGTGTTAATGGTGGAGCCTATATTAATATCGTTTATAAGTTGTAGCGGAGTGTTAAACTCTGCGGCTAAACGTGTTTCTATTCCTTTTTTAAATTGGTTGGAGATAATGGTCAAAAAAGCTAAGGTTTTACCTTCGAAAAGTAGATAGTTAAGGTGAGTACCATTCCTTCTGAAAAACTTGTTTTTAAGCGCTTCGAACACGAAAGCTGATTGCAACAAATTGTTCCTTAACGGTTTAATCTTGAAATTCATGAAATGGCTTCCAAAAGCAGTTTTTAAGACATTGAACTGATGTATTAACCGTGTTTCGATCTCGTCCATTGTCTCGAAAGTAAGCGACGGCGAAATAGAAACGACCGAAGTAGAATAGGTTGCAATTGCGCTCCAAATACCCACCCTATCTCTAAGCCATTTATCTCTGAGTTCTTTATTGTTTCGGTAGTTAAACAAGTAATACTTTTCTTTTTCGTTTAAGTAATTGAAGCCTTCCGCGTCGAATTTTTTAAAGTTTAATGGTCTTAGCTGATAAGAAACGGTAAAAGGCATCCCTTCTTTGTTTAACGCTTCGTAAAATTTAGAGGCGTTGCTATAAGGCGGTGGGCTACAAAAATAAAGGTTCGCCATTTTGATCCCTCCGGTGGTTTTTCCTTCGATTTGATAAAAAATAGTCATAGGAGTTTTTCGCGATTTGTAAAACTCTATCTTGGCAAAGGGATCGATTACTTTAATCTCCTTAGACTTGAACAGCTTACCTTTTGATAACTGAAAGAACAATTCCTGCCACCACACGAGTAAGAGCGACGCTACGAGACCAACATCGAGCAAAAATCGACATAACAAAGGTAAATTAAAAATTAATAGAGATACATCAAGTAATACTACTATCGCAACGATATAGCCCGCTTTTACGATAGAAGCACCTAAATTAGGGCGCACGGTCTCACAAGTAATTTTTTTTGAATCGGGTTCTAATGGAATGTCTCGTTTTAAAACGGTGCTCCTAAACGCTTCAATTAACTCTTGTCCGATCAACGACGATATTTTAAAGTGGTGAAAGTTAGATGGAATACCCGTTTCTAATGCAGTAACGCTTAATCGAAGCTCCTTTACTAACTTAGTTAATTTTGACTTAGTAATGTTCCCGCTCACTTTATAGTAGGTAGAAAACAAAATAATCGTCTCAAAAGTCGAGCTTTTATCGTACGCTTTAACGTCGGTTATCTGGAGCGGTTTGTGAATGACTTGGTAAGTATAGGGTGTTCGATTTTTGTACAACCCTTTGATATAGGTAAGAAGAGAAGGTCCCACATTCTCGGCCATAACTCTAATTTTCAGAGTACAAACGCCCGTAGTTATCAAATCTACGTTATTGGTATAGTAGAGCACTGATTTATCGTAGTCCGTTTGCCAGAAAATTAAATTTTGGAAGGGGTCAAACGCTCCACACTCTAGTACGTGGCGTAAGCTAAAGAAACTTTTGCGGAACACCAGCACAAAAATTATTCCAATTATAATGGTTGCGCTAATTGAGAGCACAATATCTACCGTTGAAAGCAATAGCGAAGCAAAAAACGCAAATTCGATAGCCACTAATGAGATCGCTTTTTTTAGAGTGTCGGTATTATCTATATCTTTGTAAGAGGGCATGACATCCCAAATGCTATAATAAGGGTCTTCCCCTTTTTCTTTATCGTTTCCTTTCCTGTCTATACTGTTATCTTTTACTTTTGCATTTTGGTTATATTCTTCCTCGTTTAAAAATTCTTTATACGATTTTACCATTTGTTATCTCACCTTTTTCCGTAATACAATTTGTTAATGAAAATTAAAATTACGATAACACCAAAACAAATGAGGGTGGTATTGCTAATTGACATCGATAGAACTCCATACATGAACGATTCGGTTAAAAGCACAGCACCTATCATGGCAAATAAAATAATGAGGCTAAAGATCATTAACTGACTTATGTTCTTTTCTGATTGACGATAGGATATATTATCTTTTAGTGAGCCTGAAATCACTATCTTTCCTCTCGACTTTTGCTCTAAATTCTTCCTTACGGTCTTTAAGTGTAAAATTTTTTCGAACGCGTTTTTATCAAATTGGTTTTCGATTTGTAATTGGAGGGCTCTTTCCTCCTCTTTAAACTTTTGCATCAATATTGGGTGAAACGCACTTTCTCTTTTTCGTCTTTTAGATTGACCCCCTGAAAGAAAAGAAAACATGGATACCGTACGGTTATTGTTCAACAATTCAGAATTAATATTCTCGTGTAAATTAGGGACTTCTAGTTTCCGAAGTTCGTAATACGCTTCAATTACGCCCTTCACTTTCTCAAGGTCAATATTCCCTTGTCGTTTCAGAAACAAAAGCTCTTTCTCAGACAAATGTTCGATCAATTCAGGCTTGAACACGGAAATATTGAAATTAAAAGAAAATATTTTGTTTATAAGCTTCATATATTCAAAAATTTTCTCGCCCGAATCTTTTTCTCTCGACCGAAAGCCTAATTTGATTCCAATCTCGTTTACTGCGTTGCTTACGAGCAAAAAGCTCACAACTGCTAGCTTTTTGTAGTTGCCGGTTTCCTTACAAAGTTGGATCAGTCGCTTTAGCTTTAAATCTAATATTTGTTCGCTCACTTTCTCCCCCTCTTAGCTAAAAAATCTTCGTAAACTTGCTCAACTTCGTTTTTAGGCTCTTCCTTCAGCTTCAATTCAGAGGATTCAATTGCTAGTTCTTCTTGAGCGATTAACTTATCTAGATCGAACAGTTCTTTCGCGCTTCTAATGCACGTGTTTACAAACTTTTCAGGAGTAGACTGTTCCTTTTCGAAAGTATTAACTACTGACAGATTGAACATCGCGTAAGGAAACGTACATCCGAAAGAGACTACTTGGAACCAATATCCAGGACCAATCGAATAGTAAAGCGTGAGACCTAATTCGCTATCGTAATAGACCATAAAAGGATAATATAGAGCGTTTGGTAATAAAAAAAACAATGGGAATATTAACACGAAAAACCCGATTAAGACAATTAACGAAAGCGTGATAATATTAAACCTTTTTACTTTCAATATGTTATCGCCTTGTTCCACATCATGAAAAAGTGTTGAATACGATGATAAAAAAACCGCCACGATAAAAAACATAACAATAATAATAGGCATCGTAGCGTTTTGTGGTCTATAAGATTCGTTAAACAAATTCTCTTCTCCAAATGGAGTGCTCCAACCGAACAAAGCATTGTAAACCCAGGACATAATAGTCGCTCCACTATCAAGCACTCCCTCGAAGTAATACCAATCTAAAAACACTGACGCAAAGCATAAGACAAGACCTATCAAAAAAATAACTTTATATCCTGATTTAAAATTTATCGACATGTCACTTTAAACTCTCTTTATTTCCTTAAAGCCCAAACTCGACGAGAATTTATAAAGAAAAAAATTATATAGAGATAGAATAATAACGATTTTTAAATTATGGATCCTCTAAAAATGAGATGTATTTATTACCGTAATTATTAGAAGTAACCCTCTTCGTGTCCTCTTTAGATTCCTCAGATTCGTACATAGTAGGGAAGTGTGACTCCTTCTTTTTCATGTCCAAGCTATTTTTTAAAGTGTTTGCTTCACTTTGCTCAATAACTCCGAATTTAGCGTGTTTTCCTAAACATTCGTACCCAAACTGTGTCAACAACTCGTCTGTGAACTCATATTTAAAATCGAGAAGATCTATCTCGCTAAATTCCAGGTTTTGCATATAGTAGGGGGTTTCGAACCTATTTAAGAAGTTTTTTTTAATCTTATGAGCTCTGAAATATAAAATTATTAATAGAAAAGCGTAAATCCCCATGACGGCATACCCGATGGTATTAAATAGCCGCAATAAGTAATACAACTCTGCGAAGTAAATAACTGCGAGCGCAACCGCGTACCCAAAGACAAGAAAGGACGCCACCCTCACTTTGGAGCAAAATTTTTGGTTTGCACTTTGATATTCTTTAATCGGATTTGATCTTTTCGTCCGACTCTCAATCATTTGATATTTCTTCTCTAAGAACCTAATCAAAGAGGCTAAGTTTGGATAATCGATCGCGTGGAGGTTTGTGCTTCTTTGGTACGGAAAAGCGATGGATTTTTCCATACTTCTGGGAGGGTTGTTGCAAAGTAGGATAGGTTCGATAACGACTTTGTATTGAGTAGGTCCGGAAGGAAAAACCCCTTTTTTGTTTCCTACGCCTTTTTCTGAATATAATTCTACATGTAAGTATTTTTGAAAGAATTCGCTAATATTTTGGTGATGTACTAAATCTTCGTCCACCGAATCCCTAACTCGTAATAAGTTTTGGATGGCTTGCTCTAGATTGTTGTAATTTCTAAGATCATTTGTATTTGCGTGCGATTTTAGTTCTAATTTGGTCTCCTCAACTAACACCGTTCCTTCTTGGTCAAACCATTTTACAGGAAATAGTAGCAGAATCCTAAGGTCGTCCGAAACTTTCACTAACTTACACCCCAGAAAATCAAGACCCGTAGTAAATTGTTTTAACGCTTTTAATGAGCAGGGGATTTCGTAGCACCCTACTGCTTTGAAAGTCTTGCTAATTTGATGGTGAATATTACGCTCAGAAAAACCTTCTCTGGAATTTTCGAAATCGATACTCTTTGGTTCTACATTAACATAATTGACCTCCTCTTCTTCTGTAGTGTTTTTTAGCTCCGGTTGATCCCGTCTTATTTGATTTTCAGGAATAGTTTCTTGTGTGAATTCTTCTTCGTACTCATTTATCTGCTCCAATTCTGTTTGCTTATCAGATTCAATCAAAATTTGTTCTTCTTCCTCGATTTGCTGATTAATAATTTCAGCCCGTTCTGATATCGGAGGATAAGAAGCTGTTAGCTTCGAATAATTGTACTTATTGGTATACCATTTTTGTTCAGTTTTCGATGGTTCAAAATCTTCTTCAACTTCCTTTTGGGATTCCTCTCTAATTTCTTCGGTTTCGTCTACGATTACTTCTGCAACTTCGTAGTTTTCAATAGAATCTGACACTGATTTAACTTTTGTTGAATCTTGAATTCGACCAGTCTTACCTATAATGTCTTCTTCTTGAGAAGCTTCTAAACGATTTTTAGCTGCGGCAATAAATTTCGTTGCAGAAGCTAACCCAATTCCGGGAGTCTCCGACAACATCTCGGGCGTCATCTCGGCAATTTGTTTTACCGTTTCGATTTTAGCGTTGTATAATTTTTCGGCAGTGGTAACGCCAATACCTTTGATTTTGGTTAGATCGTCTCTGGAAGGTTCACTAACCATATTTTCATGGGTTCCGTATACATCTGTCATAAGGATCAGAATGGGTAGATTATAGTTTTATTTAAAGAAAAAATTAAAACAAGATTCTTAGAATTTTTCTTTTATATTGGAACAAGTGTAAAAATTATTATGATAAACATTAGAACTGCTAATTACAGAAACGCCATTGGATATGTCTCTTACTAATTACACCAACTCACAAGACGAAAAAGATACGGAAGAAGAAATATTTCAATATATTTATGAAGAGCGTATCCTTCGAGTAT
>JAGXNP010000178.1 GCA_019894885.1 Promethearchaeota archaeon
GGTTAATTGATGATGAGCATGATGGGGCTAAAAATTTTGCTATGAGACGATTTGAAATAAAGCCTAAAACTGAAGTTTCATTACACAGTCATCCACAGGACCATGAAATATATGTATTAAGTGGCAGAGGTAAATTTTTTAATGATACTGGAACAGAGGAAATCGTTGAAAATGGAGATGTAATTTATATTTCCCCAAATGAGAAGCATGGCATAGCAAATCTTGGTAAAAAATATTTTATTTTTTTATGTTCAGTTCCATATCTTAATGAATAAAATTTTAATAGAATTAAAATTCTTTATTTTTCTTCTGCTTCGTTTTCTTCTTCTGCTTCGTTTTCTTCTTCTGCTTCGTTTTCTTCTTCTGCTTCGTTTTCTTCTTCTGCTTCGTTTTCTTCGATTTGTGTTGCACACTTACCAATTGCGACAACTGAATCTTTAGCATAAAGTTTTATTACTCTAACACCTTTAGCTTTTCTATGAGTAATTCTTATCGAGTCCACAGGCACCCTTATTACTTGTCCTTGCTCCGTACCTATCAAAATATCCATAAGTTTTGCTATTTTTATCGCAATAACTTTATCTTTTTTTATGGGATTTAAAGTTATATTTATTACGCCTTTTGCTGCACGCCCCGTTTTTCTATATTCCTTAAGAAATGTTCTTTGTCCGTAACCCTTTTCAGTTAAGGTCAAAATTATATTATCGTCAGTAACGAGTAAACTTTCAATTACTTCGTCTCCTTCCCTTAACTCGGCTCCTTTTACACCCATTGATGTTCTTCCTAATTCTCGTAATTCTGATTCGTCAAACCTGACCGCATAACCCAACTTCGTTGCGATAAAGATGTCTTGAAGATCGTTTGAAAGTCTTTTCACGCTTATTAGTTCATCATCCGGTCGAATACGTTGAGCTCTAACACCTGTACTTCTAAATTTGGCGAATAATCTTAAAGGAGACTTCTTAATGATTCCGTTTTTCGTTGTCATAATTAACATTTCGTTTGTGTTAAAGTTATGAATAGGGATCATCTCGGATATTCTTTCTCCTTCTTGCAGGGGAATCAGATTTATAATAGGTTTTCCTCTAGCAGTGCGTTGCTGTAATAGGATTTCAAAACATTTTAATGAATAAACGCGACCTTTAGATGTAAAAATTAGGATTGTGTCATGGGTAGAACAAACAAAAAGATCATCTATAATATCCTCTTCGCGAATTGTCATTCCTTTTTTTCCGCGTCCACCCCGTCCTTGAGAACGATAATCTTCAACCGAGATTCTTTTTATGTACTGATTTTTAGTAAAAATTACCATGGTAGGTTCTTTTTTAACTAGATCTTGCCTAACAATTTCCTTTCTATCTCCTTGTTCTATAATTTCGATTCTTGTCTTTCTTTCGTCCCCGTATTTCTTGCTTAATTCAGTTAATTCTTGCTTAATCATATCAAACTGAATTCTTTTGCTGCCCAAAATCTTTTCAAATTCGTTGATACTTTCATTTAGTGATTTTTCTTCATCAACTAATTTCTGTTGTTCTAAATTGGTTAATCGGGATAATGGCATACTTAATATAGCTTGAACTTGAATATCACTAAACATATAAGCTTTTTTTAACTTCTCCTTGGCATCATTCGTGTCTTTAGCACTTTTAATAATTTTGACGATGTCATCTATGTTATTTAAAGCAATCAAGAGACCTTCAACCTTATGTAGCCTAGCTTTAGCTTTCTTAAGGTAAAATTGAGTCCGTTTATAAATAACCTTAATACGGTGGTCTAAATATTCATCGATTAATTCTTTCAAATTTAGGATCTTAGGTTGCTTACCTTCATTGATTAGCACTAAATTGCTTATGCTAATTGTTGCTTGAAGCCTAGTCCTTTTAAAGAGTATATTTTTTATTATAACTGGTTGAGCGTTTTTAGATAATTCTATTACAACTCGCATCCCCTTTCTATCTGATTCGTCCCTCAAATCTCGGACATCTTTGAGAATTCCTTCTTTTATTAGTTTGGCAATAGATTCGATAAGTGTTGTCTTATTCACTAAATAAGGAATCTCAGTAATAATCAAGCGGTTTTTATTTTCTTTGGTTTCAAGCTCAACTGTTCCTCTTAAAGTTAGATTTCCCGCACCAGTTGTGTACGCAGTGTAAATACCATTTGTATCAGTAATGCTTCCTCCTGTTGGAAAGTCTGGTCCCTTGATAATTTCCATAAGTTCTTCAACCGATATCTCAGGATCATCAACCGTGGCAATAATTCCATCGCATATTTCTGTTAAATTGTGAGGAGGCATTGAAGTAGCCATACCTACTGCGATTCCTTTTGTACCATTAATTAACATATTTGGAAGTTTAGCTGGTAAAAATATTGGCTCTTGTAGACTATCATCAAAGTTTGGTTGAAAGTCTACTGTTTCATTATCTAAATCTTCAATCAGTTCGTTAGATATTTGTGCTAATCTCGCTTCAGTATATCGCATAGCAGCGGGAGGATCTCCGTCAATGGATCCGAAATTCCCTTGAGGATGTATTAAAGGATATCTCAAAGAAAAATCTTGTGCCATGCGAACTAAACTGTTATATACAGCGGCGTCTCCATGAGGATGATATTTTCCCATGGTTTCACCTACAATCCTCGCACATTTCACATGAGGTTGATTGTAGAAGTAATTATTGTCTGCCATTGCGTATATTATTCTCCGATGAACTGGTTTGAGTCCATCCCGTACGTCAGGAATGGCGCGTCCGACAACGACTGACATTGCATAATCTATATAAC
Source organism: Promethearchaeota archaeon (assembly GCA_019894885.1). Classification (GTDB taxonomy): domain Archaea; phylum Asgardarchaeota; class Lokiarchaeia; order Sigyniarchaeales; family SOKP01; genus SOKP01. The sequence continues at coordinate 2,782 of JAGXNP010000178.1, forward strand.
TACTCTTCATTTCATCTTTAAGAGATATCTCTATAATATTTTCTGTAGTCATATTCACAACCTATTTTTTAAATAAATAGATAAAAGAACAAAATTAAATGTCTAAAACATTAACCTCATCAAAATTGGAGAAGATATATTTTTTACGGGATATGACTTCTTTACCCATCAATTTTGTAAAGATTAAATCATTTTCAATATAATCTTCGTATGTAACCTTCTTTAAAGTCCGAGTTTCTTTATTCATTGTCGTGTCATATAATTCTTCAGGGTTCATTTCACCCAGACCCTTATATCTTTGGACTTTTATAGAACTTGAATCGTTTAATTTGTGTATCGTTTTAATTTCTTTTATAAACGTATCTTTTTCACTATCCGAAAAAACATATTTCTTAGATTTTTTATATGATACCTTGTAGAGAGGAGGAACGGCAATATATAGAAAACCTCCATCTATTAAAGCTCGCATGTATCTGAAAAAAAAAGTGAGTAATAAGGTTTCTATATGGAAGCCATCAATATCTGCATCGCACATTATGATGGTTTTATGGTATCGCAATTTGCTTAAATCAAAATCTTTCTCAGATTCCTCAGTTTCTCCATTTTCTCCATTTTCTCCATTTTCATTTTCAGAACCATTAACTTCATTAAATTCTTGAATTCCTACTCCTAATGCTTTAATAATTGAGCGTATTTCATTATTTTGCAGAATTTTATCCAAACGAGCTTTTTCTACATTTAATATTTTACCTCTTAAAGGTAGTATCGCTTGATAGCCTCTATCTCTTCCTTGTTTTGCTGAACCTCCTGCCGAATTACCTTCAACTATGAAAATTTCACATTCTTTTGGATCATTTGACGAGCAATCTGCTAGTTTGCCAGGCATTCTCGCGCTATCCAATACGGATTTTCTACGGATCAATAATCTCGCTTTTTGGGCAGCTTCTCTTGCCAATTTTGCATTAATCGTTTTTAATACTATTTTTTTAGCTACTTGGGGGTGTTCTTCTAAGTATTGAGTCAATTTATCAGTAACTATTTGACTTACGATTTGCCTAACTTCGGGATTACCCAGTTTGATTTTTGTTTGGCTTTCAAATTGTGGATCTGGCAATTTAACAGAAATAACGGCGGATAAACCTTCTCTAGTATCAGCACCACTTAGAACATGTTCTTTATATTTCTTTTCCATGAACTTTTCAACATAAGAATTAAAAGTTCTTGTAAGAGCAGATTTAAATCCTGTAAGATGAACACCTCCTTCCTGGGTATTAATTGTGTTAGCATAGCTAAGAATATTAGTTTGATAGGTGGTATTATACTGCATTGCTAGATCACAGTAGATAACTGCACCATTTTCGTCTTCGGATGATTCACTTATATATATAATATCATTATGGAGGGGTTGTTTATCTTTATTCAAATACGAAATAAATTCTTTAATTCCTCCTTCATAAAAAAATTCTTCTGTTTCGTCTTTAATTTTGTTATGAAGCTCAAATCGTGCTTCAGGAGTAAGAAATGCTAGTTCTCGCATTCTGTTGGCAATTGACGAGGAACTATAGATTACTTCATTTTTATCAAATTCAAAAATCTCGTCATCTGGATAAAAAGATATTTTTGTATAAGATTTAGTATTTTCAATTTTAGTTATTTCTGGTTCTGTTACTTTTTTTCCTTTGGAAAATCTCTGCTTGTAGATTTGTCCATCTCTACAGATTTCAACATCCATCCATTCTGTTAGAGCATTAACAACAGAAAGCCCGACGCCATGTAAACCACCTGATATTTTGTAACTTTTATTATCGAATTTACCACCTGAATGTAAATACTCCATAATTACTTCAAGGGCAGGTTGATTATATTCGGGATGGATGTCAATAGGAATTCCTCGCCCGTTGTCTTGAATTAGAACAGAATTATCTTTAAAAAGAAAAACCTTGATTTCGTTGGCGTATCCACCGATGGCTTCGTCAACAGCATTATCCAAAACTTCATAAATGAGATGGTGAAGCCCTCTTTTACCCTGGTCTCCTATATACATTGCGGGTCTTCTTCTTACGCCATCCAAGCCTTTCAGAACCTGAATGTCATCTGCATCATACGAGTCTTGATTAGGTTCGTTAACAGGCATAGAAATCTAATCTTGATTATATGTGTTGTAAAGGTAAATATATCAAATATAGTTGAAACTAAGGTGATAATTTAACAATTTACATATAATATAAGGTATTGCGCAATTATAAATGTTAGCACATTTTTTTCACGCTTGAAATTTAAAATTAATGATTTATATGAACCAAAATTGTGAGAACTAGTAAAATTTAGCGGGATCATGCAAAAATTATCTGGATATCGTGAGATTTAAAAAATAGAGCTTGAATTTGCGTCTTTTTCTAATGTGAATATGTGAAGGGATCTATTCGTTTTTTCTAATTTCTTCTGCAATTTTTATAATTTCCGTCAATTGTTGATTTACATCATGAGTACGAATTATGTGGGCTCCTTTATAAATTGCTATTGCTGTCGCGGACAGAGATCCATTTAGTCTTTTTTCTGGTTCTGTAATATTTAATGTCGCTCCTATAAAAGATTTTCTGGAAATTGCTGCTAATATTGGCTTGTTAAGAGATCGAAGTTTATCTAAATTCCCAATTATTTTCAAATCAAATTCAGGTGTTTTTTTATCTACCCATCTTCCAATTCCTGGATCTATGATTATTTTTTTTCCATCATAACCTTTACGTTCCAGTATTTCAATGGTTTTGTTAAATTCATGTCTTATTTCATTAGTTGTTAATAAATCTCCCGGAATTTCCTTTGAAGCCATTAAAACAATTGGTAGATCATTTTCTATAACAAACTCACCTAAGCCGGGATCAGTTTTTAAGCAACTTACATCGTTAACGATGAATTTCTTCTTAAATTTGGCTGAAATTTCCAATGCTCTCTGAGCTACTCTTCGATATTGAGTGTCAATTGATAAAATGATATTATCTGGGATAATTTTACATACAATATTCATCGCTGATTCCATTCGGTTAATTTCTTCCTCAATAGTTATCTTTTTCGACCAAGGAGCAGTTGATCTAGCACCCAGATCCAGTATTGATGCCCCATTATTGATCATATTCTTAGTCGCAAATTCTAATTTTTTTGCATTATCGTACACAGAACCTTTATAGAACGATTCGGGACTTAAATTTAGCACTCCCATAATGATAGTAGGATAATTATCGCCAATTTCTAAGAAATCGAATAATTTTACATATATTTCATTCATGGTTAACGATATTTTAAAAAAAGTATATCAAATAAGTTTAATTCTTTTTATTATAATGGAGTTATTTGCACTGAAACTTCCCTTGATTAAAAAAGGAGACCCACTCCTCGATATAATTATATCAGAATTAGATAAGCAAGGAAAACCACTAAAAGAAGGCGATATTGTCGTCATAGCCGAAAAAGTTATTGCCACCTCCCAAGGAAGAGTAATTAGTTTATCCGATGTAAAAAATATTTCTATAGAGGCAAAAAAGCTATCTGAACTTTACGACATGGACGAAAGATATGTTGAGCTAATAATAAGGGAGGCGTCAATGATTTTAGGTGGAATGACGCATGTTATATTGGCGAAAGTCAATGATTTCTTAATCGCTAATGCTGGAATAGATCAATCTAATGCTGGACTCAACAAGGTTGTATTACTACCAAAAAACCTAAAGAGAGTAGTTTGGGAATATCGCGATAACCTAAAAAAGAAATAC
>JAGXNP010000179.1 GCA_019894885.1 Promethearchaeota archaeon
GAATAAATGGAATTTAGATAATTTGAATATAAATATTTTTTTTTGAATTAATAATAGATATATCATTAGGGTATGTATTAAAAAAAAAATGACTTATTTTGAATCTTGAGTGAAGTAATGTCCTTGATTTTCCTTCTTGAAAATTCTGATATCTTATTTTTCATACCCGATAATTACGACTTTATTCTTTATCGAGTTAAAATAAGTAATTGGTTATTGTGCTATCTTTTTAGATAATGTTAAATAAAACTTTTAACACTACTTTTTTGACATTATTTTCGTTTTTTTAAAAGTAAAATTTTCATTTAAGGTGAAGAACAGATATCGCTAGAGCCGGAAAAATCAAATAAGAAAGAAAATCTACGCTCTTTGAATGGCAAAAGTTCGAGTAAAGATAGATCAGAAGATAAACCTAATATGACCGAAAAAGAAATAAAAAATATTAATCTTAACGACGAAAAGATAAAGCGATACATGAGGCAATATGAAGAAGAGAACGATAAATACGCAATTTGGAGAGGAGCTATAACTGAAGGTTTTAAAAAGTGGTTAAAAGGCGAAAAAATCTATACGCGGGACAAGGAAAGAATATCTTTATATGTTGAGGATAAGATTAAAGGAGATTGGCAAAAATTTATAAATAAAAATAAGACATCCTTTCCAACTTTTTCAGAGTTAATAAGGCAAAGTGTTAAATCATTTATAGAGGATTCGAGTAACGTTTCAAATGAACTGTCTAAATTGAACCAGAGTACCCTATCTAGCATCTCTCACGCCTTAAAGGAACCCTTAACATCTATTAAAGGTTATTCTCAGCTACTTCTTGAAAGCGAAAAATATAGGGGTAAATTAAGTGAACACGTTGAGGAAACAATAAAAAATATTTTCGATCAGAGCAATCTACTAGAAAACATTATAAAGAATTTCTTAGACAATATTCAGCCTGAAAGTATTCCCTACGACATTTTATTAATTGAAGATGATTTAGCAACAATCCGGTTAATAACCAGCTATTTTGAAAATAAGAATTACAATTGTAAGGGGGTTATAAGTGGGGCAAAGGGCTTCGAGGAATTAAGAAAAGTAGTCCCCAAAGTTATATTGTTAGACATTATTTTGCCTGATTTAAGCGGGTATGATATATGTCAGACTATAAAAACCGATAATGCTTATAAAAAAATACCCGTTTACTTTCTAACAGCAATATCCGCATCAGAAATAAAAAAGCGATTAAGTGAGACACTCGCTGATGGATACATTCTTAAACCTTTTAACTTTTCTGATTTTAACATTATATTTGAAATTTTAAATGGAAAAGTGGAATAATATGAGTATTTATTAAATATAAGATTTCCTTCAAGGGAAAGGCGGAGATTTTTCTTTGAGTTTGTTAACTTTTAAAGAAATATGATATTGCTTAATTAATTGAATTAAATTTATTTTGTGTGAAGAATTACTATTAAATATAAGTTTAGGTTACAAAAAATAAAAATTTTTATAATAAGCAATATATTAATCTTAGATTTTTAGCGTAAAATTACTCAGAAATAAATCATATTAGGTGTAAAAAATGCCTAACGAAAAAAAGAACGGTAGTAGTAACTCAAATAGTAAGGAAAATCACATCAGTCCAAAAATGACTGACGAAGAAATAAGCAAGCTGGATTTGAATAGCGAACAAGCGAAAAAACTAATGAGGGCGTATGAAGAGACAACGGATAAGTATGCTAATTGGCGTGGAAATGTAACAGAAGGTTTTATGAAATGGCTTAAAGGAGAAAAAATATATGACAGAGAAAAGGAGCGTATTTCATTGTATGTCGCTGACAAAACCAAAGAAGAGTGGAACGAATTTATAAAAACTCATAAAGCTGAATATAACACCATTTCCAAACTCATAAGAAAAAGTGTTAATTATTTTATTAAGCAAAAATCCACTCTAATCAAAGATGATCTGCATAAAGTAGATAATAAAACTCTTACAAACATATCGCACGCTCTAAAGGAACCATTAACATCAATTAAAGGATTTTCTCAATTACTAATAGAAAACTATCGCGACGAGATGGAAGAAAATGTTTTTAGCACTATTCAAAATATATTTAATCAGTCTTTACTTTTAGAGAAGAAAATTATCAACATCCTGGACAACATAAAAACAGAAACTTCTCAATACGATATATTACTAATCGAAGATGATTTAGCAACAATTCGCTTATTAACAAGTTATTTTGAAAGCAAAGGTTTTTCTTGTAAGGGGGTTGTTAGTGGAGCAAAAGGATTGGAAGAGATATCAAATAACCCGCCTAAGTTGGTATTACTTGATATTATTTTACCCGATTATAGTGGTTATGATATCTGCAAACAAATTAAATCAAATAAAGAGTTTCAAGACATTTCAGTTTATTTGCTAACTGCTATACCCGGTTCAGAAGTAGAAAAACATCTCAAAGAAAGTATTGCTGATGGTTACATTCTAAAGCCTTTTGATTTCTCTGATTTTGAAGTTATATTTCAATATTTATAATAAAGTATTAGCACTTTTTATGAAAGAATAAGCGGGCTATGAGGGAATTTCGCCTCCATCCTTTTTGAATGGAGATATCGAACCCCCGACCTGCCGGTTAAGAGCCGGATGCGCTACCTGACTGCGCTAATAGCCCATTTTGTATATCTTGCCATTGAAAACGCACCTGGAGGGATTTGAACCCCCGAGCGCTTACGCGCACTGGCTTACTTGATCGTATTATCTACTCAAGGCCAGCGTCTTACCACTAGGCTACAGGTGCTCTAATTATTTTGATTCTACGCAGAGTAATTATGTAAAAATATTTCTAAAAATTATCTGCATATAATTTCAGCCTATATGTAGAAATTTTTTATTTTTGATATTGTGATATAAGTATTAAAATAGTTTATTTTTAATAAAATAAATTTCTTTTTATTTTAACCTCGTAATTCCTAACCTTTATGATGACATTAAAGAAAAAATATAAATTTTATGCTACATTGACTCATAATTGAGATGATCTAAAACTGAGTGGGGCAAAAAATTTTAGGTATTTGATACCAGATCGATTATTTAAAGAAATTATCCAGAAAGCCGCAGAGGTTTATCCAAATATCGAACACTATTGGATTTTTGCTGATCGTAAAGAAAATTTTGGAATTGTTACTAAATTTATCGTCAATCCAGATTTAAGAAAATCAAAAACCCATGTAAAACCAAGAAGTTGGATGAGGTATAAAAAGTCAAAAATTTATAACATGCGTAAGTTTAAACAGGAACTTAACGTAGATATAGTCTGGCAAGCACACACACATCCCTCTGGAAATGATAAATTGCACCAAATTGATAAGAGGATACTTAAATACCTTTCAAACGGGGTTATGATTATCATCATCCCTCACATTCCAGAAAAAGAGTTAGAAGGACATATGGTGGGTTGGTATTACGATAAGCGGTATACAAAAAAACCGATGATCGAGAAAATGGTTTTTGAGATCATCCAAGAATAAACTCATTTCTCGTTAGCGATTTTCCTTTTTCTTTTTTTTTCTTCTTTTATTAGGTTTGAGAAAAGCTTTTATTGATACATGCTCTGAACAATTTAAACCTATTAGTTTCCAACATTCGTTAATGGGGAATTAGAGTATAATTTTATGGAAACTGAAGAACAAAACTCAGATAAGCTTGAAAATACAAATGTTACCAGCAGATATTATTTTCAATTGGATTTTTTAAAAGCCATAATGATTTTCTTAGTAATTTTCGACTATACAATTCCGTGGGACCCTATTAAGAATGAACTTGGAGTTGCGCTCTGGGAAAGAATATCAATTCCAGTTTTTTTAGTAATAACGGGATTTAATATAGGGCTATCTTTTCGGAGAGTAGAGAATCCATCTTTACGAAAGTTATATTCTTTATGATATTTTAAAAGGAAATTCTGGCGCTATATCTATCCTTTTATCGTCCTTGGATAGTTTCTTCTTTGATTGGTTTATCAATTAATGGCGTAAATGCGTTAAACCAGAATCAACCAAGAAGGAATTTTTTGGTACTTTATAGATGAGAAGTTATTAAAATACAACAAACTTAGTAATAAACTATAATCAAGGGAGAATAAGTCCTCTAATATAGAATTATCTAAGCTTTTTTTTATATAATGATTTAATTTTCTTTCATATATTCTACTCTATTCAATGAAAAAGTATTAAAATTTTAAATTTTTATATACAAAATATATCATTTGGAATTTATACTAACATTAAGCAAATGTCGCTTAGCTTGGTAGAACGTTCAAGCGTGCTAAAAGCGCCGGATTGCTAATCCGGTGTCCAACGGACTCGAGGGTTCGAATCCCTCCATTTGCGTTGTAATAATCTTTCAGAAAACAAGGGCCCATGGTCTAGTGGTTATGACGTCTCGCTAATATGGTATGATTCTTACTTTATTCGAGAATACACCGAGAAGGTCGGGAGTTCGATTTTAAAGCGAATTTATCGCTTATACGAAAACCTCCCTGGGCCCACCATTTATAAGTTCGATTTATATAATTTTTTAATTCTTTCAGGCCGAGTTGCATTTAATTTGCAGTTTTTAAGATGTTTTCCTATATCTGCGATAATTCCTGGAGCAGTAGTAGTTTCTCTTAATATTACAATATTTTCTAAAAATCCGAATCGTTCTATTGATACAATATCTCGAAAATGCCCGGTTTTCACAATTGCTTTTTTAAATTGACCTTTAGTTTCACCACTGACAAACACCGCCTCGAGATTCTCTGAAATCAGTTTTTCGTAAAAGTCTAAAGTTTTTTGATCTAAAATGCCTTGGATTTGTTGTTTTTCTTTACTTATTGTAACAACTTTAACATAAACAGGGAATTTATTAATAAAATCATAAGCTTTGATAATTTCTGGCAATGAAACATTTTTTCCATTACACAGTTGAGTTCTTATGTCATAGAGGTTTAATAATACATCTACCTTAGGGTTTACAATGGCACAGTCTACAAAAATTCCAAAACCTACTTTTCCTACATCCAATAAGACTCCCTTAAACACATCGTTTGTCTTAACAGTTTCAAATTCATGTATAGAACCAATCTTTTTTTTTAGTAGATTAAAAATGAATACTTCTTCGGCACCTGAAATGAGAATTTCAAACCTATTATCGAACTTCCTTAATTTCTTAATATGTATTTTAGTGTTCGGAAAGCTCTGGGCTAATTCTTTTAAGTATTTAAGGTATCTTACAGATATATCTTTGATATTGCCTTTTTTTGGGATGTTATATATTTGATCGTAAAGAACCAGTGTTTTTACCATAAAAATTCTTAAAAATTATTGTTATGAATAATATTAGTAAGAATTGCTTAAATCTAAAATTTCTTTTTTTCTCATATTATATCAAGAATGTACTTAATTCTGACTTTCTTTCATTCTAATAAAATTTATATTAGTGTGGTTTTATGATTCATTAAATAAAATATTAGAGATTTATGGTGGAGATATGGAACTGCAACGGTTTAATTATTTAGTAGACGAATTAAGGGAATATGATGGTATGGAAGAGATTTTCGTGTTAAGTCCTGAAGGTGAAATCCTTTTTAAATCGGAAGAATTCCAATTATCTGATGAAGAAGCGAAAGCCATCTTAAAAGCGTGGAAAGAAAATGAACCTGCTTTACTGTTCCAGAGTTATAGATATGCCATTTTGAAAAATGATGAGATACAACTAGCGGCAAAAAATATCGTTGGAGCAAAAGGCAATATCGTCGGGTCCATTACGAAAGACGGAGACTACATAATAGCCCATACGCAAGATAAAGGACTTATCTTGCTTGAGTGGTCGATTTTTATCAATAAGGTTGCCTGGAGTTAGCCTAGTAAACCTTTTTTTTATATTTTAAACTCTTCCTAATTTAATAAATCATAATTGTTATTCAATATAACTAAAATTCCAGAGCCAGATATCAGTGAAATGCAAACTTTACTAATTAACTTAGGAACTAAAGGCAAATTTGAAATGAGAACTTAACTAAATAAAAAGTAAAAAGTATAAGAATGGCATAATATTTACTAATTCAAAAAATCGATTTACTTTTTTAAGGATTGAGATTTCGTATTGTTTTCTTTTAAAATTTCTATCTGGATTTTCAGATACAAATTACAATAAAGGTTATAGTTTATTTAGACAAAATATAAATTTTATTGATTATATGATTATTAATAGTAAAAAAAAATATGTAATAAAAATTAATTAAAAATTCTATTAGGAGAGAATCATGTTCCAGCAAGCAGGAAGGGGCTACGATATGGCTATAACTCAGTTTTCCCCCGAGGGTCGTCTTTTTCAAGTTGAGTACGCCATAGAAGCTGTGAGAAGAGGAACAACGGCTATTGTATGTAGAAATAATAATTCTGTTGTATTTACCGTTGAGAAAAAGAGTTCCGAGCTTCAAGAGATTATTGGCTCTGAGAAAATTTTTAAAGTTGACGACCATATTGGAGTAGCCATTGCCGGTTTAACAG
>JAGXNP010000017.1 GCA_019894885.1 Promethearchaeota archaeon
GAAGATTATTGATAATATCAAAAGATTAATTGATGCTTTTGGCCGTGATCATAGCCTAAGTATTTTATTAGCAAATGTTCCTGCGGATACTCCTTCGGAACACATTCATGCAGCTGTAGCTGCAGTACATACATATGGAAAGTTCCCTATCGCAGATAACCTAGACGAGATTGAATTAAAGATTCCAACAAAAAAACCATTTAAAGAATGGAGAATTGAGAACGAATCTATTGTAAAAGCTAAAATGAAAGAAGAAGCTAAAGAAGAAAGATGCGGTCTTGCTGGATTACTCTGGCAACAAATGGGACAGATAAACCAAAATAAAAAATTCAAAGAAAATTATGCCGATGCAAAGATGAGTTTTCTATACAATCTTACGGATCAACGCTATAGTGCGTTAATTACAGTTGAAAACGGAACTCTAGATGTAAAACACATTGAAAACGACGGGGACACAATAAAGAATATGGAAGTTGATGGTTCAATGGCTTGCACTGCAAGTTTATTTTTTGACTTTACGGGTGGTAAGATTTCTAAGGTTTCAATGCTACTTAAGATGCTAACTGGCAAGTTAAAAGTTAAGGGAATGAAGAAAATGAAAGAATTAGGTAACATTATGTCTCTTCTAACCGAGTGAGAGAACAATTGATTAAAAATCTCTCTTTTTTTTTAATTTATTTTCAGATGAGTTTTAAATTTACTTAGCTTTGTCTTAAAATTGATTTATTTCTTTAATTAAATTAAACGATTTAGAAGACCTCAAATTGAAAAACTAACAATGGAATTCTTGATGCAAAATCATCTGGTGCTCAATTTTTTGATTGTGAAGTCTTTTAATAAGCATTTAGTCTATTAGTTCATAAAGAGAGCTCTTGAGTAATTAAAGTAACATTTTTATTTATAAAAGTGTAGAAAATAAGGGTTAAATTTCCTGTTGCTCCTTCTTTTTTCTTTCAGTCCCTCCTGAACCTGCTATACTTCCCCCCGCAAAGTCGTCCAAATGAACTTTTCCGTCACCAAAAATTCTTCCCCCAAAGTCGCTCAAATCAAAATCTCCTTCACATAAAATTACTAGTATAATAATTATAAGTACAACTATAACAATAACGACAGCTAAGGCAAGGGATATAAGTAAAATTCCAACAATTTTAAATTGTGCATAAATCCAATTCTCATTTTCACTTTTTTTAATGATTCGGGCTCCCCAAAACATTAAAACTAAGGAAACAATCAATATATACGCAAGTGAGATAGGTATTGTCAGTAATAGGTTTTGGATGTTGAAAATAATAATAAATATGATTTCTACTATGGCACATCCAATTAAATATAAAATGGTATGCTCCCAAATATATCCTTTAGAAAAGTACTTATCCCCTAAAAAGAGACTTATAGAGCAAACTATAAAGTTTGCACCAACTGACAGACTGACAAACATATGAACTTGCGGTAGAAATTCTGTAAAGATCACTATAGGTAAACTTAAAATTCCTGCGAGAAAACTGAATGTTATAAAGAATAAGATGCTCAATAGTGTTTTATTACTTTTAGAGGCAATGAAAAATGAGATAAATAAAATCGCTTCTACTATTACAATCACAAAATAGTACAATAAATTTAATCCTGTAAAATCCAAATCTGAGAAAAGAAAGTTAAACAAAAATTCTCCCGATAACCAGATTATTGACCCCACCAAAAGCATAGGATATATTCTACTAATTAATACTTTTCTTTGAATAGAATCAATTATATATTTTGATTTTTTTTTAGATTTTTGAGATTCTGACACGAATAATCATCTGTTATAATTTTTTTTATCTTTAAAGTAAGTGTTATAATCATTAGTTATAATCTTTATTCCGTTTAAATCTGGTTCGATTATTTTCGACTATAACAGCCATGAAGAAAGTCTTAAAATCAAAAATAATCCTTTTAAAACTAATAACAATTGAATTTTAATAATAAGAACTATTTAACATCACATAATTATTTTGTATTACGAACAATAAAGAAGCTATTAATAAAGTGTATACTCTTGATTAATTAGGAGGATATATCACCAAAGGTGTAAAATTTGTCTGAAAATCAGACCAAGGATAATGATAACGCTGAGAAATCAGTTGTTGGTGTATTTGTATGTCGCTGAGGTATTAATATCGCTGGAATACTAGACGTACCTGGAATTGTTGAAGAACTCAACAAATTAGACGGTGTTAAGGCTTACGAGTATCTCTCTATGTGAACCGAGGGAGGATCAGAGTATATCAAGGAGCAGATCGAGGAATTTAAACTCGAAAGAATCGTTGTTGCTGCGTGCACTCCAAAGACTCATCAGCCCGTCTTTCACGCAATTTTAAGTGAAGCTAATATTCCTCCAAGATATTTAGAATTTGTAAACATTAGAGAACATTGTAGCTTCGTCCACCAAGCTCCAGAAGTAAGAGAAAAAGCCGTTAAAAAAGCGATTGAACTTATAAGAGCTGGAATAGCACGATCAAGACTCTTAGAAAATGTTCCTACGAAAACCGTTCCCGTAAAACCTGTTGCTTTAGTAGTAGGTGGAGGTATTGCGGGGTTGTCAACTGCTATAGATTTAGGAGACAATGGATTTAAAGTATACTTAGTTGAAAAGAATACAACTATCGGTGGAAGGATGAGCCAGTTAGATAGAACCTTCCCAACTGACGATTGTTCAATATGAATTCTCGGTCCTAAAATGTTGGAGGCGAATCGTCATCCAAATATTGAGATTCTGTCTTACGCAGAAGTCGTTGAGGTTGATGGATATATAGGAAATTTCCGAGCCAAAGTTAAAAAGAACTCCCGATTCGTAAGTGAAACTAAATGTACTGGATGCGGAGCGTGTACTGAAGTTTGTCCAATTTTCATCCCAAACTACTTTGACGAAGGACTATCTGCAAGAAAATGTATTGACATCGCTTTTGCTCAAGCAGTTCCTGCTATATACGACATAAATCGAGATACTTGTGTAGAGTGCTTTGCTTGTGTTGACTCGTGCGAAGAAGAAGCAATCGATTTTAGCATTCAAGATGAATATATAAATCTTGAAGTTGGTACTATAATAGTAGCAACGGGTTGGGACCTCTACGAAGGACCAGAATATGGATATGGAACATACGACAATGTGATCAACCAAATTCAACTGGAAAGAATATTAGCCCCCAATGGACCTACATATGGACACTTAAAACGACCTTCTGACGGAAAACGCCCTACAAAAATTCTGTTTATTAATTGTGTAGGGAGTAGAGATGTTAAGAAAAACGCTTGGTGCTCTGTAATATGCTGCAATCTGTCTCTTAAAAACTCAAAATTAATTAAATCGGAGTATCCTGATTCAGATATCGTATGCACATACATAGACATGAGATGCGCTGGAAAAGATTACGAAGAATACTATAGACGTTCAAGAGAAGCGGGAATAGTATTTCTAAAAGGATTAGTTGGAGACATCAAAGAAGATCCACTAACTAAAAATTTAACGGTGCAATTTGAACCAGTTGGAACAGATACAGTAGTTACAATGGAAACTCATATGGTAGTTCTATCGCCAGCATCGCTCCCTTCTAAGGGTACCGTAGAAATCGCTCGTGTGATAAATATGGAGAAAAGTCCTGATGGATTTTTAAAGGAATATCATGCTCGATTAGATCCAATTAGTACAAAAACCATGGGTATTTACATCGCGGGCTCGGCTCAAGGACAGAAAGAAATCGATAAAGCCGTAAGTCAAGCAAGAGGTGCTGCATCTGCTGCCAGTATTCCTATGGGTAGAGGCGAGCATACGATGGAATTAATTCGTGCTATTCCGATAGATGAAAGATGTGCGAAATGTTATAAATGCATTGAGATCTGTCCATATAACGCAATTTCTGTAAATGAAACAGGACACTTAGAAGTTGATATCATTAAATGTCGTGGTTGCGGATCGTGTACAGCAATTTGTCCATCGAAGGCAATTGAACTGACTTACTTTAGAGACGATCAGTATATGGTATTAATCGATGAATTACTTCCAATGGAGAATTAGAGAGGTAATGGAAATGGCAGAAGAACAAGATATTAAAATTATAGCATTTCTGTGCTGGAAATGAGGTTATGGTTCCGCTGATATGGCTGGAACTATTCGTGCCCAGTATCCAGTATCTATCAGAGTGGTTTTAGTTCCTTGTACCGGGAGAATTGGTTCAGATATGGTCATGCGATCTTTCGGTAGAGGAGCTGATGGCGTAATGATTATTGGATGATACCCTAAAGAATGTGATTACGAAACGGGGAACTATGTTGCTTACCGGCAAGTTGAGTATCTAAAAGAGGTTCTGAAAACTATGGGGCTCAGTGAAGAACGTATAATGTTTGGGTATTGTACAGCAGCCGAAGGCCAAAAGTTTCAACAAGAAGCGATAAAATTCGATAAAGTTATACGAGAATTAGGGCCTAGTCCATTAAAAAACAAAGACGACGCACCAACAAAAAAAGCGAAAGCTTAAAATCAAATGTGTTAACTGATGAAGCTGAGTTAAAAAAACGAGAACTCAGTTGAAGAGATGGGAGCACCATGCAACACATAAAAAAATTTTATAAAGTAATAGTATAGTATAAGTAATAAAAAAATTAATTGAAAAAAAAAAGAAAAAAAGTCTTTAATAGTTTGAGTTGGAATAACATGGATGCATTAGATGAATATTTAATTAAGATTGAAGATTTTCCTAAGCTATTAGCTACACTCTTGCAAGAAAAGTTCGTAGATAAGATCATTGGAGCAAAGGTAAAGGTTGATAAAAAAACTGGGGCTGAAGATCGATTCACGGTATCTCCAGAACTTGTAGATAAACCAGAAAATATATCCAGTTTTCCCTTAACTAATTTAATTGCATATGGGTATGCTAGAACGGATACAGCTGCGAAATTTTTACATAAATCAGTTGATGGGGCTAAGAACGAAAAAGTAGGAGTTATTGCTCGTCCCTGTGATACTCGCGGAATAATTGAGCTAGCAAAGATTAGACAAATTAATATGGATAATCTTTTTATTGTTGGCTTTGAGGACAGAGGGATGGTAATAAATGCTGCGCGGGAATTGAAGAAAGTAGAAGGACTCGATTTAACTAAAGTTGTTAAAGAAAAAGTCGGCGATAATGGATTAATTCTTAAATTTGAAGATGGTAGTACTAAAGAAGTTGGATTAGATATAGCAGAGAATTGTTCGCGTTGTATTAGAAAAGTTCCTGTTGTTGCTGATATAAGTGTTAGCGATCTTGTATTACCAATTGATTCAGATGAAATTGTCCTTAAAGTTTATTCAGATAAGGGTGCAGATCTCGTAGAAAAATCAAAGATCAACAAAAAACCATTACCTGAGGATATGAAAACAAAACATGTTGAAGTTCTTAAAAAAATTAAAGATACTGCTTTAGCAAAGAGAGCAAATGATTTAGAAGAATGGGACAAGCTTTCTCAGGAAGAAAAGTTAGAAAGGTTCCAGAGTTGTACAATGTGTAACATGTGTATCCGAGGATGTCCCGTTTGTTATTGTGTTGATTGTATTCTAATGAAGAAACGGAAAGAAAAAATCATTAATAAGGAATCCTATCAATTAACGAGAATCGCACATGTCGCAGATCGCTGCGTAGAATGTGGTAATTGCGATAATAATTGCCCACAACACCTTCCTCTTTCGTTGTACTTTCAATCATTAATCGACTCCTTTAAAGAAAAATTTGGCTATTCCGCTGGAGAAAGCTTAGAAGATTTACCCTTTAGGTCTGGGAAAGCGATTAGTCAAATGGAATTAGAAAAAACTTAAGATATTTTTATTTTAATATCCAATCTTATTTTTATTTAGCATTTTTATTATAGGATCGAAACAAAAGAGAGGATAAATAAGTTAAAAGATTCTTAACCTCTATCTTTTTCTATTTAATAACATAATGCTCCCAAAAAAGAATCATGATTCTCTTACTATAGGACATTGGATAAAGTAATAATATAATGAAGTTATATTATTTTCAACCTAATTCTTAATATTAGTCTTTCAATAAGAATTACTTTTTTTTTAATTCAATCTTTAACGGGTGTGTTGATTTTTTAACAAAAACTGCTTTTATAAGATAACTAAAAGTTTTTTTATTTTATGTAAATTATTATTAATATTGTTAAAAAAAATAGATGTGAAATAATAGAAAATGTCTTTGCCAGCTAAGAAATCAATTGATATTGACGAGAATATTACTCATTATGTCTATAAGATGCTCTCGCATGAAAGTATCCTTAAATATGACGAAAGTAAGTGTGTTGAGTGCGGCTTTTGCCATCGAGTTTGCCCCGTCACCGTTTCAATTTACGATGAACCATTGAAGCGCACAGCTATCGGAACACCAGAAGAAATGAGAATCGAATCCGACAAGAAGATTGTCGTAGATACTGAAAAATGTATCTGGTGCGGCAGTTGCTCATGGATTTGCCCGGGATATACCTTAGAGTTGCTAATTAATGGAGAAAATAAGATATTACTAGTTGAAAATGGTAGTCTTGCCGAATTTGAAGAAGAAGTCCGAACATTAGAGAATGGTCAAAAAGTCCGTAAAGTCGTTGACGGTTCAATTAAATTCAATTGCAATGAGAAAGATACGAAAATTATAGACAAATTTACAAAAGAATGTGCGGTTGATGCAATGACGAGGGATGGAAAAGACATTGCAGTGGATATTGACAAATGTATTCTGTGTTTTAAGTGTTCTGACGCTTCAAAGAATTACGACAATATTAGCGTAAACATCCATAGGGACAAATTTCGGAACGTTAAAGGCAACCCTTCCTCTGTATGGAATGGCATTATGCTACGCATTCTTGGAAAAGAGGGAAAGATTAAAGGAATCATGAGTCGTAGCCAAAATAAACTTGCAGATTCTGTTATGAGGTTACTAGGCAGGGAATCTAGCGAGGAGATTTAATAAATTTATAATTATTTTTATCTTATTTTATAATACTTATATTACATTTTTTAGCTAATTTTCAGAGTATTAATTATGCAAAATATTATTCAAATTGAAATAGAATTAGACTGTGACATCTCTGAAGCGTTCGATTTCTTCACAATTAACGAGAAATTAGAATCGTGGTTGCCTGAGAAAGCGGAGGTTGAACCTAAAGTTGGAGGAAAATATGAACTATTTTGGGACCCCCAGAATCGGGAAATTAATAGTACAATAGGTTGTAAGATTACTAGTATTGAAAAAGAAAAATTTTTGTCCTTCGAATGGAAAGGACCCGAAATTTTTCAATCTTTTATGAATTTCTGTAATCCCTTGACGCACGTAGTAGTTGTTTTTTCCTCTATTTCTGATGATCCGAAAAAAACAACCCTCTACCTCTTCCATTCTGGTTGGAGAGATGATCTCGAATGGCAAGAAGCTCGCGGTCATTTTGAAAAAGCGTGGTTAGGCGCATTAACTAATTTGAAAGAAAAACTAAGCCAAAATGTATTATAGTCTATAACAACCTTACATTTTAATTCTATTCAAACTTTTATCCTTGACATTTAAATGAGTAGATTACTTATAATTGCAATAGGTTGATAACTCTTGTCTGAAGAAATGTTAAATGAGCTTGATTTGGATCACTTTAGAAAAATATTCAGTAAGTATACCAAAGAAGCCTTTCAAAAACTTCCAAAATTAGAGAAACCCCGCATATTAGACATTGGTTGTGGTTCGGGGGTTCCGACCATGGAATTAGCAAGATTATGCAAAGGTGAAATAATAGGTATCGATATTGATCAAGTTCTTTTAGACTGTTTAAGTAGAAAAATTGAACAAGAAGGCTTAACCAATAGAGTAAAAGCTATTAAATGCTCATTAGTAGATATTAAATTTCCAGACAATAGTTTTGATATCATTTGGGCTGAGGGATCAGTAACAACTTTAGGTGTTGAAAGAAGTCTAAGAGGATGGAATAGGCTAATTAAACCTAATGGTTTCTTGGTAATTCACGACGAGATTAAACACTTTTTCAAAAAACGCCATAAAGTTGCTAGCTGTGGTTATAAAATTATTGAACACTTTTCTTTACCAGAGGAAGCTTGGTGGGAAGAATATTATAGTCCACTTGAGATTAGAATCAAAGAATTATATAAAAAATATAGTAACGATCCAGACGCTCTTGAGGTGTTAAATATTCATCAAACTGAAATAGACATAGTCAAGACCAGCCCCAAAAGTTTTCAATCAGTTTTTTGTATAATGCAAAAAATGTAAAAAAACAAAATTGCTTTATTTTAGGTAATTTAATGCTGTAAGGGCAAAAATTTTCGTAGTATTAATTAAATCTTCAATGTAAACGAATTCGTCCGAAGAATGAATTTTATTGTCTACGCGAGACGAGCCAACTAAAATCGTTTCGATGTTCCTTTCTTGAAACCAGTGTGCGTCTGTAGAAGGCATGAATAGTCTAAAATCTCTTTCCTCCTTAAAGACTCCCATTGTTGCTTTTTTTACTGCTTTAGCAAAGTCAGTTGTGTCGTCGACGGTAAACGGCTCCATCGATATTGGCATTTGAATTGAGAT
Source organism: Promethearchaeota archaeon (assembly GCA_019894885.1). Lineage (GTDB taxonomy): Archaea > Asgardarchaeota > Lokiarchaeia > Sigyniarchaeales > SOKP01 > SOKP01. The sequence continues at coordinate 8,586 of JAGXNP010000017.1, forward strand.
GTCTAAATCAGGATCCTGTCTTTTGAAATCTTCAACAAAATCTAATATTCTTTTTTTTACACTCTCAATATCTTGTTCTGGAATTGTATTAACGCTGCAATGTAAATAGCATTTATCAGGAACAGTGGTGATCTTATTTCCTCCATGAATTTCCGCTAAATTGATACTACTAACTGAAGAGCACCAACCGTCTGATAAAGGATATTTAGTTTCTTTTTTTAGAAATTCCTTATTTAATTCTAGCAAGAAATTCATGATTTTCACCATTCTTTGAATAGTATTTATGCCTGAATGTTCATTGCGATATGGGGCGGGTAAATCTGGAAACCCTAAACCATGCGCTTGCTTTCCTTTAATTGTAAATGTAATGTACATAGTTCCACCAGTATATCCAAAAGGATAATCGGGGGGAGAATCTCCTAATAAACAAGCATCTCCTTTTACGAGCCCCTCACTCAGTAAATATTCAGCTCCTCTTAAACCCCCAGTTTCTTCGTCACCTACAGCAGTTAGAATTAGTTTGCCATTAAGATTTATATTAGCGTCGAGTAAAGCTTTAATTGCGAATATTTCTGCTGTCACGCACGATTTATCGTCGGAAGCTCCCCGACCGTATATCTTTCCATCAATAATCTCACCTCCGAATGGATCTTTTGTCCACTTTTTAAAAGCTTCGACAGTATCATAGTGACCATTGAAGATTAAAGTTTTTCCTTCACGATTATCAAGTTCTCCTATAACATTATTCCGTTTGATCTGAGTTTTTAACCCAAGTTCTTTCATTTTGTTCTCTGTAAATTTAGCAACCTCTTTATATTTAGAAGGAGGGTTTTCGGAGGGTATTTGGACGATTTGCTGATGAAATTTTACAATTTCATCTCTCATGCTATTAATGTTCTCTAACACAATTTTTTCTAAATCTTTCATAAAAATATCTCCCAATTTTAAGAATAAGTAAAATTATATTCTAAAGTAATTAAACTGTGAAGGTTTTAACAAAATTTCGATTCGTGAAGTTCCACAATTTAAAACTAAAAAATTAAAAAACTAACGATCACATAATTAATTATCTTTTTAATTAAAAAGAACTCAATTAATAAATAAAGTGAAAATAAATGGCAAAACGAGTAGCGATTAACGGATTCGGTAGGATCGGACGAAATTTCTTCCGAGCTGCCTCAGAAAACTATCCTAATGATATTGAAATCGTATCCATCAATGATTTATTCGAACCAAAGTTTTTAGCTTATGTCTTAAAATATGATACTGTTTTTGGTAAGTTTAAAGGTACGGTAGAGGCTAGAGAAAAATCCTTAATTATTAATGGAAAGGAAATTCCAATCACTGCAGAACGAGATCCAGCAAATTTACCACATGCTAGTAACAATATAGATGTTGCTCTCGAATCCACAGGTTTCTTTACAAAAAGAGAGGACGCAGCAAAGCATTTAGAAGCAGGAGCTAAGCGAGTTTTAATCAGTGCACCTGCGGTAAACCCAGATTTTACTGTTGTATTAGGCTGTAACGACGATAAACTGACGAGCGAGCATAAGATAATTAGTAACGCTTCTTGCACAACTAACTGTCTTGGACCTGTAGTTAAAGTATTAAAAGATAATTTTACTATAGAAAACGGTATAATGACTACTATTCATTCCTATACTGGCGATCAAAAAACTGTAGACACTGCACGAGCAGGAAATCCTGATAAAATGATTCGTGGACGCGCAGGTGCGGCAAATATAATTCCTACAAGTACGGGAGCTGCAAAAGCTATTGGTTTGGTATTTCCCGACTTAAACGGTAAGTTAGACGGCATAGCAATGCGTGTACCTACTCCTGATGGAAGTGTAGTGGATTTAAAAGTGAATGTCGATAGAAGCACAACCGCAGCTGAAGTCAATTCTTTGATGAAACAAGCCGCTGAAGGATATCTTAAAGGAATATTAGAATATACCGATGATGCGATTGTAAGCAGCGATATAGTTGGTAATCCAGCCAGTTCAATATTTTCTGGTTTATGGACTAAGGTAATTGGAAAACATGTCAGCGTAGTAAGCTGGTACGATAACGAGTGGGGATATAGCTCAAGACTCGCTGAATTAATAGTTAAAAAATTATAAATTTTTAATATTGTTTATTTTTTTCTTTTTTTCTTCTCTTATTCTCTCTTACAAAAGAAAAAGGCAATTGGGATTTAAAATTTCACATATATAAAAATAGATACTTACAATCTCAAAGTTAAAATGGTAAAAAATTTAACAAATTCTAATTATTCATATTCATGGATTTAGATTCTGCGAATGAAATTAATCTGAAAGATCAAGCACTATTCAATTCATATTTTCAGAAATTTCCTCCTGTAACATCAGAATTTACTTTTACGAACCTATATATGTGGAGGAACTTTTATAATCTAAATTTCATTGAATGGAAAGAACACCTACTGCTATTTTCGCGAAATATTTTTAAGAAAAGAAAAGAACCTGCATCGGGAAACAAAAATTCGTTATATTTTTTTCCACCTGTAGGTCCTAACCCTACAGAAATCATCATTTCTCTATTTAAAGAACTTGAAGATTTGGAATTCCATAGAGTTCCTGAAACAATAACGGATACTATTCAAAACAACATCGATTATCAATCGTTAAATCTACAAATATTGGATGATAGAGATAACTGGGATTATGTGTATGAAACAGAAAACCTTAGAACTTTACCAGGAAATCAATATCGTCAAAATAGAAGGTGGTTAAACAAGTTTTTAGAGGATTATGATTATGAATTCAAGATTTTGACTGAAAATGAAGTAAATCTGGTCAAAAAACTTCAATTAGAGTGGTGCATTCTTAGACAATGTGAAGACGATGAGAGTTTGAAAGAAGAAGAACTAGCAATTTATGATGCTTTGGATAACTACTCTACTTTAGGTTTTCACGGTGCGTTAATATGCGTAGACGAAAAATGCGCTGCTTATACATTTGGGGAAATGCTAAACACAGATACCATGGTAATTCATGTTGAAAAAGCTCATATGGATTATGAAGGAGCCTACCAAGCAATAAACAATCTGTTTTTAAAAAATAACTTTAAAGATGTATTATATGTGAACCGTGAGCAAGATTTAGGTGTTCCGGGTCTAAGGAGAGCTAAAGAATCGTATAAACCTTTACGAATGGAAAAAAAATCTATTATTTATCGTAAAACATAACGAAAAACAATTGGTTTCATGAAAGTTTAAATACCTTTTTAAAATTGGAGATATTAAGTAGAAATAATTAATATAATTGAATTTTCATATTAATAGTACAAAGTATCTTAATAATGTGAGATATTATGTCAGATGAAGATAATTTTGATAAACAAGAAAAGAAGGACAAGGTAGGAAATTTAATTGGAAAAACTACAACTCACACAGTTAAAGTTCAATTTTCTGACCCTTCAATAGAAAGGAACTCTTATTTTATTATCTATGGAGACAAAGACGAAAAAGACGAAGAAGGTAAAAGAACTCATTACTTGTTAAATATTGTAAGAATGTGGAGCGAAGCAAAAGGAACGCTTGCAGACTTAAAAGTGTGTGGAGAAAGACCAAAAAGACCGTTTGATATAGGAGCAGAAGTTTTCCGGGCAAGTGAAGTCCAAATTACCACAGTATTAGGAATATACAATCCCCCTGAAGAATCTGTTTCTCTTGGGATATTAATTGGTTACGATTTCGATGTTAATTTATTGGTAAAGAACTTTGGGAGAATTTTCATCACAGGAAAATCAGGATCTGGGAAGAGCTATACGATGGGCGTGCTTTGCGAAGAATTTATGAAAAAGGGAATTCCTTTAGTCATTCTTGACAGACATGGTGAGTACGGCAGTTTGAAAGTAAAAGCAGGTGAAGATGAAGGAGCTGAAGGAGTTAAAGAAGAAAGCGAATTTGTGAATAGTATCATAGAATATTCTGATTTAAGCGTAAATAAAGGAGGCGATATCGATGTGGAGTACTTGTTTTCGCTAGACGCAACAGACATAGTTGCCCCAAATTTATGTTCAATTGTAAACATGAGAGGGATGGATTTAAATGTGCAGGAAATGATAGCCGGTAAGCTTCTAAAAAAACTTTACCAGGCTAGCACGGGCAGAAGAATCGCTCCTTTTTATTTATTACTTGATGAAGCCCACCTTTTTGCAGGAAAAAAACAATCAGAGACATGTGAAATAGTAAAGTTATTCTCACAAGAAGGGCGTAAGTTCGGTGCTAATTTGATCATAGGAACCCAAAGGCCACAATTGCTGGATACAACGATACGCGCACAAGCTGGTAGTTGGATTGTCCATAACTTAACGGATATTCGAGATATTGACGTTACGATTTCAAGCGCAGAGGATTTAACTCGTAGTAACAAAAACGATATTCAAGGTTTAGAGAAGGGTGAATCAATATTATGCGGGGAAGCGATAAAGGGTATTCCCTTGTTTGTAAAAATACGTAAAAGGACGACTGCTCACGGGGGTGTAGGTTTTAATCCACTGGATTACCTTTCAAGAAATACAGTACAAGAGCTACAAAAAAGAAAGCAACAGATCCTTGGAGGAAAATCTGCTAATGAATTAGAAACAGGAAAATCAATCTTTGAAGAAATTACGGCACCTAAGACTTCTGGAGACTACTTAGAACAGATAGCTTTGTTAAAAGTTAGGATAAAAGAATTAGAAGACGAAGTAGGGATGTTGAAAGAGAAATTTTTAGATGTCGATAAAGGCAGAGATACTCCTTTATCTATAGAAAACATAACTGGTGATGATGCTATTGAAGATCTACAGACTGAAATAAAGGTCTGGAAAGAAAAATATAACTATCTAAAAGAAAGGATGGACAACCCAGAATCTGCGTTCCCATCTGGAGAAGGTAGTAACGAATTGATTTTAGAACTTCAGAATAGAGCAATAGAATTAGATGCGCAAGTACAAAAATATCGATCCCAATATACCGACGCTCTTCTTTTGGCAGAAAAGGCGATAAATGAACTTAAGAAACGTAAAAAATAAATCCTAATACTCGATATTTTTATTCCTTATTTAAATTTGTGTTTGTTTTAATATTCTTTTTACACCTTATCCTTTGGTAATGAGCAAAGAAATCATTAATTTTATTTTATATACCTCAAAATATCAATTAATGTTAGTTAAACCAGATAAGTAAAAAAAAAGAAACTAGTGTTTTATAATGGATATTAAAAGTGTTAAAGCTTTACAAGAAGAATTATCTAACCTTATTGGTGTTTCTGGTCATGAATATGATGTAAGTAATTTTATTTTAAAGTTGATTGAAAAGGAAAAACTCGCTGATAAAGCTTGGATAGATCCTTTAGGGAACGTCCTTGCAACAATAGAAGGATCTAGTGGGAATAATAGGATTTTATTAGATGCCCACACTGATGAGATAGGGTTTATGATTTCTCACATTGAAAAAAAAGGTTTTCTTAGATTCGTTCCAATTGGGGGATGGGATGTAAGAATACTATTAGGTCAATCTGTAATAATCCGGTCAGAGTTAGGTGAAAAATTCCACGGAATTATTGGTTCTAAACCTCCACACCTAACATCGCTTAATGACAGGAAAAAAGTTGTTGAAATCCCAGAAATGTATATTGACATTGGAATGAATTCTGATAAGGATGTTCTTGATAATAAAATTAATATAGGTGCAACTGGAACTCTCTTTTCCCCATTTGTTAATTTTCCAAATAATATGGTTCGTGGCAAAGCTTTTGATGACCGTACTGGCTGTAATGTACTCCTTCATATAATGAGAAGGCTAAAAGAAGAATCTTCAATAACAGATAGCGTGTTATTTAATTTTGCAGTTCAAGAGGAAGTTGGAGGGAGGGGTGCTATTACTGGAGCATTTAATCTAAAGCCAACAATGGCGCTTGCGATAGAAAACACGACAGCGGGCGATGTGCCTGGCATTAGAGAAGCAGAGATTCCAGTATACATCGGAAAAGGCCCAGCAATTACAGTTGCTGATAGATCAATAATCTCTAATCCTAAAGTTAATGAACGCCTTATAAAAAATGCGGAACTAAAAAATATACCCTATCAGTTCAAAAAGCCAGCGTACGGCGGAACAGATGCGGGGAAGATTCATGTTTCCCGAGAGGGTGTCCCTAGCTCTGTTGTTTCTGTTCCTTGTAGGTACATACATTCTCCAACCTCTTTACTTAATTTAGAGGACCTTCTTAATACAATTTATCTAGTTGACGCGTTTATTCGAAATGCTGCCAGAATATAATTAAAAAAAAAAAAAGGAGATTATCTAGATTTAGGCGGTTTAATGACGTACGCTAGAACTGCTGAACCTACTGACATTATTCCCATTACTATAAACAATAATAAGTAGCTCCCAAAAATGCTGACGAATAAGTTAACACCTACAGCACCAACAAATCCAGCGACGCCATAAGCTGTAAAAACAATACCATAGTTAGGCCCTAGATTTTTCGATCCAAATAAATCAGCAGTGGCAGTTGGAAATAAACTGAAATTACCTCCAAAACAGAAAAAGATTGCACACGTTATTATTAAAAAGTATACCTCGCTAACATTCGTTGTGAAGTAGATAAACATGAGAATTGCTTGAGTTGTGAACATTATCAGCATGGTTTTCTTGTAGGTTATCATATCTGCCAATTTCCCCCAAGCTATTCTACCTAATCCGTTGAATAAAGCTGCTAAACTTCCAATTAATACGAAATCACTAGTTCCAATGATATATAAAAATACGCTAGGGGCTTCATATGTTTTGGCAAATGCAGAAAAGGATCCAATTACCATTAAACCAGACATTGCGCTTAATGCAAATGCCGTCCAAAGCATCCAAAATTGAGGGAGTTTCACTGTTTTGCTCCGTTCGAATTCTAAACCGGATATTCCACTTTCTTCAGAAGGAGGAGGCGGTGTCCATCCATCAGGTTTCCAACCTTCGGGAGGATTGCTCAGCGTCATTGCTCCTCCTATTACAAGAACGGTATAAATAATACCTAAAACAATGAACATTATTGGAATGTTTGGTGAGATTACATCAACAAAATTGGAAGCAGTATCCAATAAACTGTTAGGATTAGCTAATGCCTTTATTACATAATTAAAAACGAAAGCACCAGCACCAAATCCTGCTACGGCAATTCCATTAATAAATCCTTTTTTATCTGGAAACCACTTACCCGCTGAAGCGATAGGACATACATAACCAAATCCAATACCTACTCCAAATATAATACCATAAGTAATAAAGAGACCTATAAATGTAGTCATAAAAGCGGATGAAATAACCCCAACTCCAATTAAAATTCCTCCTAGAATCGCTATCTTTTTAGGACCGTATTTTTGCTGTAATTTACCCGCAAAAATCATCGTAATCGCAAATGATAATAATCCAATTCCGAAAATATACACTGTAACTTCTCTAATGATGCTTGGATCTAAATTCATGGTCAGATTCAAATACGGACTTACGAAAACCGTCATAGTCCCCCAAGAATAAATTGTACCTAAAGCCAATTGAATTAAGATGGCTCCTATTACAACTATCCATCGATTTCTTACTTTTTGATCAGTTGACATTTTCTTTAAAAATACTAATTTTATTATGTCAAAGAGTTGATTGAAAGATAAAAAGATTTCCTTAATAAGTTGTTTTCTTAAGACCATGGAAATTAACAGATTAAAGTTAAAGCAAAGAAGACACTTTTTTCATTTTAATTTTAAAAAAGAGTTTTTATATAATTAAGAATCAAAATATAGTAATATGAATAAATTAAATCTATCAAAAAAAAGGATTGCATTTCTTTGCATTTTTCTCGCTATTTTTACAATCGGAACGGTTTTCATTTTTATAACCCCTCTTAGCGTAAAAAGCACTTATGGATTATCAACTCAAACGAGCGATGGTGTTACCATTTCTTTTAATATTTTTGAACCGTCAAGTGGTGGATTGAACAAACCAGCTATTATAATCGGGCATGGTTCTATGGTCAATAAAGAAATGGTAAAGGGATACGCGTTAGAACTAGCAGCAGCGGGATTTGTTGCCGTACCATTTGATTTCAGAGGACATGGACAAAGTACTATGGCAGAACCAGATAATAAAACGAAAGATTTAATCGCAATTAAAGAATATCTAAATACCGAGAGGAGCGATATTGATATGAACTCGTTGGGTTATATTGGATATAGTATGGGAGGTTTAGGACAGGAGTTAATTCATCAAGATCTCGCATTCAAATGTTTTATCGGAATTGGAACATGGTTAAATTCTAGTCTTAGATTAGGTAATCCTACTAATCCATTAAATGTGCTTATGATTCAAGCATTATTTGATGAGGCGATTGAACTTTCATATCTTAAGATCAGTTTAGCTACTCGTGTAAGTATACCTGTTTCAAGCGTAGATTCAAACAAAATGTACGGATCATTCCAAGAAGGAAACGCTTCTATGATTTATTTAGATGATAATAGTAATCACCTTACGGTTGCATGGGACGAAGATTTTATTCGTGAAGCAAGAGATTGGGCTATAAATTCATTTGATATTGATGTGATAGATGAAACATTTTATGTAAATATAAGAGGTTTAATATTATTATTGCAGGTGATTGGAGGTATTGGTTTTTTCTTTTTAACAATTGAACCTTTATCTAAATTAATCTTAACTCCAAAAAGCGATAGAGAAAAGGAAATTCAATATTATAAAATTGAAGTACCAGATATGTCAGTTAAATCTATTTCGATTAAAACTATCTCATATTCACTTGTGCTTGGTTTCCTCGGTGTCCTAATATTTATACCGTTATTATTAATTTTGCCTTTAGCAGTCGCTGCTTTCGTAGTAGCCTTGTTATTCGGTCAAGCTTTTGGAATTATTGTTTTTCTCTGGAGAATTGGAAAGAAATCTGATTCAACTTTGAGAGAAATACTTTCAAGACCATTTAAAGGAAGAAATTCATTTCTCAGGCAAACAATTTTAGGCGCAATTCTAGGAGCCCTGCTTTTTCTTATTGTATACATTTCAATTGGATTAAACTATTTAGGGTTAGTTCCTTCGATAACTAAAGTTTGGACGATGCCTATATACTTCTTAATCTGTTTTTTCGTTCTTCTAATTGTAAATTTGATAACTCAAGTAATAATTCAAAACAAATTTAGTGATTCCATTATAGACACTATGAAGGTTCTATTATTAGGCGTTATCTTTCCACTATTGTTTTATATAGTTTATTTATTACTTGTTAGCGTTCTCATGAGAAGCTTATTTTACTTTGGTACTTTTATTCCTATCTCTATACTCATGTTCATTCTTTCATCGGGGATATCTGTAGTAAGCTATAGAAAAACGGGAAATATTATTACCGGAGCAATTATTAATGCAATATTGCTGACATTCTTGATTGTTACTATTTCCTCGCCACAAAGCGGGCTTTCATTTATAGCGAGATTATTATTTTAAGATTTTTTCAAATTTTTTCTTTTTTTTCTTTATTTTTAATCTGAATGGAATTTCTAAAAATATGATTTACTCCTTTATTTTAGACACAAAGTGCTTTTAAATTAAAATGAATTAAAAAGCTAAAAATCTTATAAATTATTGTATATATATTTGTATTAACTAAATAATACTTAATGAGCTAGATGTCGTCTTTTAAAGGGTTCGTATGGTCCTTCGTTTTTTTATTAACTGCTGCGATTTATAGTTCAATCCCAACATATTTAATATTTAACTATTGGGCATGGTTGAACACACTGAGGTTTGATGGAGAACCTATTTATACTCTCTTGCTATTTATATTATTTTTATGGATTGTCGCTTTAATTGTCACTATGATATATATTGTAGCTATGATTCGTGCGATTGTCCAGAGAAAAAACGAAGATTCAGGCATTCCTAAAGGAGTTTATCGTTTTGGAATGACATCTACCGTTATAATTATCGGTTATATGGTAGTATGGTTCATTCTTTTTAATAAAATCGCGTTCTTCTCAATGTTGCCTCCTCCTCTCTAACAAGAAAAAATAGAATTAGAGGTGTAATATTGAATTGGAGTTTATTCCAAGTTAATTGGATAATTTCCAAACTCTTTTGTAGCTTCTACCATCCAACGCAAATTGTCTACTTTTACACCAGGATGCATGTTAGCAGCACTAACCATAAAACCACCTCCTGGACCACCAGTTTTAATCGCATACTTTACAGAGTTATAAACTTCCTCTTTAGTACCGTAAACTAAATCATGGGCGACATCAATGTTCCCCATCAAACAGAGCTTATCTCCAACTTTCTTTTTAACCAACGCAAGATCTACACCCGCCGTTGGTTCAAGACTTTGAAGCCCATCAAAACGACAATCAACAACAAAATCAAGCAGTGGTGTAACATGACCATCAGTATGCAATACGATTTTTCCCCCTCGTTCATGAACTGCATCAGTTATTATTTGGTATGCAGGCAATAAAACTTCTCTAAATTTTTTCGGACTCATCATTGGACCGGTATGATATGCTAAATCACCAGATTCGACAAAAACTTCAGCACCTACATCCATGTAAGCGCCATAACATGCTGCAGTAAATTCAGCTATAACTTCGTGGACTTCCTTAATAAATCTTGGATTTTTATGAAGCATTTTGGAATAATATGTCATTCCCATACCCTGTGAGGCACTCTCAAATACACCAGCTAAATCATTGGTTACAGCAACATAGATTTTGTCCTTATGTTTTTTATTTATCCGTCGATAGAATTTTCTAACCATCTTTGTGTATTTTTCTGTCGCAGGACCTTCAATTTCCGCTTTTACCTCTTCCCACTTTTCTGGACTATTCATCGTTCCGTATAAATAATACGGATTAAAATTTCCCTCATTATCGCGAATTTCCCAAATTCTTCCGAAGATATCACTCATAAGGAGGCGTTCATCATCAGGAAGATCCACAACTTGTAGTGGTATGATACCAACCTGCATCATGTCTAATCCTATAGCTGCAGCAGCTTCAACACAACGGGAGAAAACAGAGGTCTCTACAGCATCTAGTAGGTTACTTAATTCCTCTCGCCAACCCTCTGGGTTATCCTTTTTCATCTGTTCTACGGTATCGAAGTCAGAGAGTTGAGGCTTTCCTAGAATTATGTCTACATTATTAGCGTCAATTAAAATGGTGTGGCAAGGAACTCTATCTGGCGTTTCTAAATTTAATGCGGTTAAAACTCTTTCTCTACAATCCATTTTATTTTCACATTTTTACTAAATTATAAGAAGTTAAGATATTAGGTTTAGAAAAGTAATTTTAAAATTTTAAAGATTATCACTGGATTTTTCATGAGAAACTTTAATATAAAACCTAAAACAGTTCGATTCTGCAGCAGCTTAGCAATCAATGCTTTTGGAAAGTCCATATCTCCGTAGAATGTAACTAAATGCTCAATTTTGTTCTCTTTTATTATTTTAAAGAAGATTTCAAAATCTTTGCTTCTAAAGTTCTCTATTATAAGCCTTATAATAAAATGGAGCTTTAATTCTCTACCGATTGTTTGTGAACAAGATTTTTCATAATATTTTTGAATTAATCTCTTTGAGAAATTTTCATCTTCAAAACATCGATGAATACAATTCGATGCGTATTTGGCAGCAGTCAATAGCATGATAATACCCCCTCCTGTTGTAGCTTTTACTTGCCCTGCGGCGTCGCCTAATAATAATATGTTATCAAAAGCGAGTTTATTCATTACACCGTAAGGAATGATTCCTCCTTGCTGATCTATTCTATCCTTTATGTCAATGTTTAACACATTTAAAAAATGTTTAAAATATTTATTTACATCTTTAGCAGAAGCAATGCCAATACGGTAGATACGATTACCCTCGGGCACAATCCAACCAAATAATTGCTTCCACTTTGGATTAAAATACATAGCAGCTTTATGGTCATAGAATTTAGCTTTAATCCTAATTTGGGAGGCGTAAATTACATCATTTTTAACTTTTAACTGCTTTCCTACTAACGAGAGAGGTCCGTCACACCCTATCAGCATCTTAGCTATAATCTTTCTTTTAGATGTTTCAATCAATAAATATTTCTTACCATCATCGATGCGATATTCAAACGATTTATATCTCTCGCCAAGATAATAAGTGATATTTGGATTGTCTTTAACCTTGTTGTAGAATAGACGATCAAGTTTAATTCTATCCACAACATATGGCCGTTCGTTTCCTGAAAGGTTAATAAAGTTACCGGAAGGGCTCACTATTTTTGCGGTATTAACTCTATTTAATACGATTTCCTTAGGTAGTTCAATTAACTGAATTAATTTTTGAGAGACAATTCCTGCACACTGAAATGGTAGACCTATTTCTTCATGGTCTTCGATTACTGCAATCCTCAAATTTGATTCAGATAATAAATAAGTTAAATAATTTCCTGCAATACTTGCTCCAATGATGATTAAATCGTATTTTTCAATGTTCTGTTCCATTAAAAGAAATAAACATTATAGAAATTAGAACTTTTTCAATCAAATTTTTAAACTATAATCAATTGGAAGTAAAACTAATAGTCTAAAGAATATTCACCCTTTCTAAAAACGATTAGTTTAGATTTCAATAATTCATCAACAAATATCACCAAAGATCTTTCAATAAATTGATGTTCAGATTCATTCTCGCACACCCATAGGTTTTCTAACCTATTATCATTAGAATCAAAATTAATATGATGAACTACACAAGTAAGTTTTAAATATTTGTCATCAAAAAGATATTTCTGGGAAATTTTCAACTCAGGATGTTCTACTAAGTGTCGTTCCATAATATAACGGTGTTCTCTCATAAAACCTCTGTTGTTCATAGCAAAGGGATTAGCATAATCTTCTGGAACTCTTATCATAATAATTTCTTTTGTTCCTTCTTTTTTAAGATATTGTTTAAAACCTCTTGACTTAGCTTTAGTATAAATACAATGTGCTCTCTCACGCCAATATAATGCTTTACTTTTTGGAATATCACATACTTTTCCTAACCGTGAGTCTGTTAAATTAAATTCTTTATCAAGCACAAGACGCTTAACCCATTCTTTGTGACGATATAAAGGATTTTCATTTGAGCAATCTAAATAGGGGTTTAGCAGGATTGTCTTATAAGGAGTTCTTGAGGTTGGATAATACTTAACTGTCCAGTTGTCGGAGAGACTATCCCAATCAATTTTTTTTATTTCTTCTTTAACAATGTCAATATTTTTATATGGAATAATAACATTTGATTTCATTATTCTTTTTTTAATTTCCGATAAACTTAAATCTTTATAACTGAAATGTCTATTAAGATAATATTTACCATTTTTGAAGCAAATTTGATTCAATTTAATTAAGTCACTAAAACAACTATATAAGGTTTTCCCTGACAATATATGTTCTGAAAGATTTTCAAATACCCATAAATTTTCAAGCTTGTTATCTTGAGGATTATAATTTATGTGATGAACAACATATCCTTTTTTCAGATATTTTCCCTTGACTAAACATTTCTTCGATATTTCTAATTCTGGATTTTTAGTTAAGTATTTCTCTATTATCACAGTATGTTCATATCGTATAACTCCTTTTTTGTTTGGTGTTATTTCAGGATGTTGGTAATCTTTTGGCATATATATATTTACTCTACCATCATGAATCCATCTTCTACTGCCTTTTTTTGTTGGAATTCTTAATTTCTTCCGCCATCTATTTATTGTCGAAGTGGTCACATCACAGATCTGAGCTATTGTCAGATCAGTTAATTTCAATTCTTCATCGTTATAAATTCGTTCTAACCATCCTTTATGCATATACAAAGGATTTTTTCTTGAACAGTCTTGCTTTGGATCTAATAATATTGCTTCATATTCTGCACCTTTACGAGGGAGATATTTAACACTCCAATCATCAGATATCTTATCCCACTCAACATTTTTTATTTTTTCTTTTAAAACAATGATTTTAATCGAATTAACCTTCTTGTTTTTAGTTAAAGTTAAAGAACCAATATCTTGAGTAAGATTTGGGATTTCATCATCAAATTGTGGGTAACTGCCTTTATGATCGAGGCTAGTTGATTTCTTTTTACAAAATTTCTGTTCTTCCTTACCCATAACTAAATATTCTTTTACCTTTAACATCAATTTATGCATTATATCTATTTAAAAAGAAGCAGCTATTGAACTTAGTAATTTTATTTATTAAAAATTAAATTGAAAAATATTTAGAAGTTATGATTCGTTGAAAAGGATTAAAAAAGAAAATGATCTTATTAGAAATATGAAATATGGTTATCATGTTAGGTCAGTTTTTAGTTATCCAGAGATAAGAGATTTAACATTAAAGGTAGAACGATTAGGTTTTGAGTCTGCTCATATAAATGATCACTTTATAGATAATTACTTAGAAGCAATGATGTTAACTTCAGCATTAGCAGTAGAAACATCGAAAATAAAGCTTGGGCATTTAGTCTTATGTAACTCCTTCAGAAATCCTGCATATTTAGCCAAAATGATGTGTACTTTAGATAATATTTCAAATGGACGAGCTTTATTTTGGCTAGGAGCGGGATGGAATAGAGCCGAGTATAAAGGATATGGGTATCCATTCCCTTCTGACAAACAAAGGGTCGATGAACTTGAAGAATCTTTAATAATCTATAAAAAACTTTTTACCGAAAGTAAAACTGATTTTGAGGGTAAATTTTGGAAGTTAAAAAAAAATCGAAACATACCTAAGTCTATTCAAAAACCTTATCCACAAATAGTGCTTGGAACATCAGGAAAAAGAATGATTGATATAGCATGCCGAGAAGCTGATGGAATTAATTTAACAAATGTTAAGCCCGATGAATTGCCTGATTATATCAATAACATTAAAGCTAACCTAAAAAAATATGATAGAAACGAGTCTGAATTTGAAATCTCTTCTTGTAGTACTATAACTCTAACAGATAATCAAGACGAAACGAAAATATCATATCATTCCTCTGGAAATCTATATATTGGTTATCCTGAGGCAATCAAGGAAGAGATGGATAAACTTGAAGTACTTGGTTTAGATAAGATGATACTCTGGGGCGTGTTTAAATCAAGTCAATCTGAGCTGAAAGATCCTATTGAGACCTTCGTAAAAAAAGTAATGAAGTAAAAGATAGCTTAATCTTTTCGATATCCTAAATCCATCATCATGCCATATACTATCGCTAATGCGATTCCATTAAAAATTGAATTTTCTTCAAACGATAAATCGGTTCGAGGGAGTAATACTGGCATTATCTGTTCTAGAACATGTCTTGTTTCTGGTTTTTCGCTATAGGATTTAATAATTAGTTCTCTAAATTTTTTCATGAAAGTTTCATGTTCCAGCAGGATTTCTCGAACATTGTTTATTCCGTTTACAACTCCAAAGTGGCCAAAACCTGCCTTAATTGGAGATAGATTCTTAAGATTTTCGAGAGTTTTCATATATTCTTTGTGATTGTAATAAGTAGGCATAGATGTCGGCATCGTGACTAATTCTGAAGAATGATAAATCGTTCCAACACTTTCTCCAAGGTGAATAAATTCAATTAAGTCGTCTTTAACAAATATTGGAGATTGATGATCAGGAGTGTGTCCAGGAGTACTCAAAATTCCAAATTTTACATCAGAATTATTAATTGAAAAGGAATCCAAAAAATTTAATTTATTTGGCTCGGTCGCAAAGTTTTCGCTGGCTTTTATAACTTTGAAAGCGCCTTCTTCAATAGGTTTCATAATTCCTGTAAGATTTCCGTATGTTCTCTTTCCGCGAGCTAAATGTTCTTCGTAATCATTAAGCAATTCTTTAGTTTTATTGTTGGTTATAATTTTTACATCAGGATTATATTCTTTTATCATGTCGTAAAGCTGCCATAGTCCACCGCTATGATCAAAGTGATGATGTGTCGTTGTAAGATATTTGAACGAGGATAAATCGATATTTAATTTTTTAAAAAATCTTAGTAGCTTCTTAGTGTCTAAGGAGGTACCGCAATCAATCAACACGCTCGAATCGTTAAATTGGGCAACAAAAATAGAAAGCATTCTGGGCGCTCCATAAGCCCGAGCGTCTATATGGTAAATATAATCGTTAATTTTTCCAGTTTCTATAGTGATGATGTTTTCTACCATACAAAAAAAAAGAAGAAATAGTATAATAATTATTTTGTTTAATATGATAAGTCCACCTTCTAGCATTTCCAATGAAGTAGGGCTACCATACGATAAAAAATAACTAAATAAAGAAGTTAGTTGAAAAAAAAGGTTAAAGATCTAATTTAGTTCTCCAAAAATTCATTTTTTGTTTTAAGTCGTCTTTCTCCGGTTGACTAAGCACATATGTTTTGCTCTTCAGTGTTGTGCTGGTGTTATGTATGTTCTTTAAGACGCTGTTGTAACCTTTATCTTTGATGTATTCGCTTTGAAACTTCTCGAGAGCTGACGAAATTTCTAAACCCATTAAAGAGTCTATATTTTCGAAGATTAAATTAAATTGTTTTGTTAATAAAGATTCTTGTACAGCAGGTTTTTCGGTAGTTCCCGATTCTTGTGGGATCATGACTTTTGGGATTTGAACCTTGGGTTTTAATCTTGCTCTTTCTTTTTGTTCTTCTTTTTTGATTTCTATATGTGGTTGAGGTTTGGGTGTTGAAATCTCTTTTTCTATGCTTGATTTAATTGAATGCATTACTTCTTTTCTCGAACTCATCCAAGATTCTTCTAAGATGGGAACGAATATTTTAATGTGTTCTTCTATTATACTCCCGATCCCAGCAATTTCTGTGATCGTGTCTCCTCGAACTTCTGCCTTGGATAAGACGCACACTATTACTTCTTCGTAATCTCTATTAATTCCCCATAAGTTTTGCAATGCTCTATGTCGATAATCCACATTGTCCATCTTATCGAATTGTTCAATTATAGTAGCATGTGCAGGGTTTGAGAAATCTATACTAGCTGCAATTCTGAAGTTTATTCTTTGAGGGCGTTCCATGATCGCTTTAATATTAATGTCGCTAATTTGAGGTGCTATCAGTAAAACTCTCATTTTAGCTTTTGAAATTTCATCGTCTATATGTGCTTTTGCTGCTTCAGGCGATCTTATGAACCAGATATCTTTCATTGTAATTGATCTTCCGGTTTTTGCTTGTTGCCAGAATTCATTGGTTACCTTTTCTGACCTTTCTAGTTTATTTAATATGTCATCTAATGTATTATCTAATGTGGCAACAATTTGATCGGAAAATACATTCTTTAACGTACCTAAAGACTCAAAAGTAGTTCCTGAGATTCCTTCAATTTTTTCTTCCGCCATTGCTACGGCTTTATTAAAATTCTCAGTTATATCAGAATATATCTTTTCCTTATCATCTTGAGCTTTTGAACTCAGACCATCGATATTTTTAATAGTGCTTTTTAACGACTCTTTTAATTTTGTAATTAGTTCTGAATCTACACCTTGAGCTGCTTTTTTCAATTCGTCTGTAAAAGCCACTTGGCTTACGCTCAATTGGACATTTACATTATCAGAAATATCTTTTATTTTTGCGTTCATTACTTTATCGATTACTTGGTCTACAGTTTGTTGGATAACTCCTAAGCGTAATTTTTGTAAGTTTTGAGAGACAGTTACCTTAATATTATCAAATTCGTCTTTCAAGTCGCTTATTTGTCCCTTAATGATTTGAGATGTTTTGATATTAATATTTTCAAATTGATTCTTAAGATCACCCATTTGATTACCCACAACGGATTCAGTATATCCTTCGAGGTTTGATATGTCGTCGGTAATACCTCTAATTTGATCCATTACTGCTAGCGTATCGTCAAACTCTTTCTTTTGTGAACGAATCTGAGTTAACATATTATTTTTTAATTCGTTCATTAGTTCTGTGGGAACTGGTTTTTTCTGAACTTCGACTTTTCCTTTTTGGGATTCTAATTTTTCAAAAGATTTTTCTAACTGTGAAGGTATGCTCTTTTTAATATCCGAGATGTACTTATGGAATTTTTGTAATTGGCTTACTAGCGCCGCATATGGGGGTAAAGCACTATAATGCGGTTGTGCTCCAATAATCTCCTTAAACAATCCCTTCTGAACGAATTTATCTGCAATTTCCTTACACTTTGCTTTGGTCTTTCCAGTAAGAATTGCGATTTCACCAATACTCACTGCTTCACGCCCCGTAATTCGGAAATAAAGTTCAATCTCGTCATCAGTAAGATCGATCTCACTTAAAACTTGCCTCGTGAGTTCTTCTGAATAAGCTACTTCTTCCTTTTGAAGGATTTCTTCGATTTCGAAATTTTCAACTTCCAAATATTGATTAAAATTAACTATTAATTTGTGTGCAGGGTCTCCGTGCGTCAATTGTTTGGTTATAGGAAATCGGTTAGTTTCTTGATATTCCTTTTTAGTTATTTTGAAAGGAATTTCTTTTAAGCACAATTTACAGGTATATGGAATGTCAACTTCTTCCTTTTCTTTAAACAAATACATTCATTATTCATCTCTTTCAATATAATTTCAAATTTAAAAAGTAACTTTTTCTGGAAATGAAACTTCTAACAAATTTAAAGCTTTTTTAGCGATTTCATAAGTTAGTTTGCCTTCTTCATCTTCTTTTCTAAAAGCTTCTCTTATCTTGGGTAGTAAATATTCTGGAAAAATAGTTAAAGGTTTTATATCCGTAAGTAAGCAAATCCAACTCCTTTTATTTTGATCTTTAACTTCGGTAATAACGTTCAATTTCTTTAAATTATCTAGTAAAATCTCCGTAACAGCGAATTCTGAAAATATTTTAGGGATTTTATCTAGTGGATAATGATTTGAACGCATTAGGATGAAGAAATCATATACATCTGGATTTAACAATATTGAAGCTAATTCTTTTGTATTCTCTATGGGTTCCTCGTAAGGATCGTAATCATTGAAGAAATCTAAAGATTTTTGTTTAAACAACGGCAAAAGTTCGTTATTAGTTTCCTTAAAATGATTAAGAAGATTTTCATTCGGAACGCGTGCGAAATTGATATCTTTAACTAAAAACACATATTCGCCTTGATTAGTTATAATTCCTGTTTTTTTATCCTTCTCTCCTTTTATCCAATCGCGTCTAACTAAATTGAGCTCTAAGAAGGGACGCAATAAAATATCTAGATTTGCAGTAGGCTTCAAATTCTCGATAGTAGTCTTTATTTCACTTTTAGCTAGAGGTCTTTCCCTTAGAACTTCCAAAATTTTAAGCCTCTCTTCACTATGGTAGATTAGTGCTACTTTTTGAAGCTTATCTAATTGGCTTAAGCGTTCAATTTGAAAAATCGTATACTTTAATTCATTTTTCAGACGTACGTTAACATTAGATATTAAATCCAATTGTCTGGTATTTGAAGCCTTCGTTAATTTATCATAAATTGTATCTAATCTTTTAGCCATATCTTTTATCAAATCTTCAAATAACTCAATTTCGTCGTCTAGTTCAAACAGTGATATTGTAAGATATTGAGTGCCATCAGCTAATTGCTTGAAGTATGAAAAAACTTGATAGGGTGTGTCTTTCAAGTGACCCGTATAAAAATTACTAAATCCATATTTCATACCAAAAATCCCCACGGTATGCTGATAAAAATTAGCAAAAATATCATTTTCTATAATTAGCCCTGAAAAATTATTTTCATCGAACTTCTTATTCGAAAAAACTAATTGAATAGGAGTAAATTCGGGATTTATCTCGCCAGTAGTTTCATTCTGATTTAGATTAAACTGAAATGTTAAAATTCCTTGAATCATATTGGTATAGCCTCTATTTTTATAATACGTAAGTAATTAATTAAAATATCTATAATTAAGTTTTAAGTAATTTATTTAAATAAATTTAATCAATACATAAAAAAAAAAAGGATATTTTGAAAATTATTTTTTATACCATCAACAATTATAAGCATAATAAGTCTTATTTATACCTATTATAAATTAAAATTTTAATCTAGTGATTAAAAATGTATATAAAGTCAAAAACAAAGAAAAAAATTACATTCTATGTCCTAATTGTAACAATTTTCATTTTAATTGCTCTGCCTTCTGCAATGCCTTCAAAAGGGTTAATCAAAAATGAAGAGTTCACAATTAAACCTTCTGAGACCGTCTCTCACACAAATGTTCTTTGGAATGATAATCCAACATTTGAAGATCCAATTGAACCAACTTGGTATCCAATAATTCAAGGAGATGTATCAGATGTATCTGCGTATACAGATTTTAACCAAGCGAATTATATAATACTGGGAGATTCAGGAGTATTACAAGTTGATGACATATTAAATAGTTCAGATTGGTCTGTTTTTAGTAATCCTAAAAAGCCTGTTTTACCAGATGCATATAGTATAAATTCTGCTGGAGCTGAAGTATACCACTACTGGGATGAGCAAGTAAACCAAACTCGCAATACACCTAGTGTTCACTGGAAAAGAAATATTCATATGCCAGTAAATATGTCTGATTATATTATAACTTCAGCATCATTAGAAGTAGTTTATAACGCTACTGTGACTGTTTCGCCTCATGCAATATCTGGGGCAGGTATTGATAGGGATGGTGATGCTGGATTGGATGCTTACGCAATTGGAGATTTTGCTGAATTCTATATTTTAATTTCGGATATTAATAATATTCAGGAATATCAGTTAGCATATTATCATACGGTTGATTTAGGGCGAGATATCCCTTACACCCCGAATATTACAGATAGTATACTGAATTCTGTACCTGAAAATGTCTTAATTAGTCTGTTATCAGCAGTTTTAAGTGAGGATAATTATAATTTTACAATAACAATGGGAATTGATATCTACTGTGAAGATAATGAATATGGAGCGGATGATGACCAATGGGATTCATTATTAATTAAATCACTAAATTTAACGTTTTCCTATGAAAAAAAGATAAATCAATTTACTTTCGGCTCATGGGCTCAGGATCTAGACGAAATAAGTGGTTCTACCGTTCAAATAACTGATGCTAATCTTAATTTTAAATATAAAGTAGATCAAAATTGGACAGATTCATCCCAAAATTCTCAAATTAGGATTTATATTAATGAAAGAAAATTCGATCAGACTATAAGCTTAATAGATTATATTTACTCAACTTCCTTTCAAGAGGCTAGATCTGGAGGATTTGATATTGCGGAAATATTGTTACCTTATGAAAACTTTACACTTTCAATCCAAGTTTTCCTAGCTGAAGATTTTGAATTAGATAGTGATATAACGATTTCTATTACTGATGTTTATCTGTACATATCTTATACTGAAACTTTCCCAGATCCCATATTAGAAAATTGGCTATTTTTAGGGTTATTCATAATTGCAATAATGGCTGCTACAGTTTTAGCGGCTTACCTAATTGCTTACCAAACTTATTTGAAATATCCTGTTCCCGTTAGAAA
>JAGXNP010000180.1 GCA_019894885.1 Promethearchaeota archaeon
GCTTAATATATTTAAAAACAGCATCTTGACTCGTATTGTTATAAAAATCTTTGCTTATCCTTGGCACGACCCCAAGGTGATGAAAACCCATCCGCTCAAGGTATCGGTTTATATATTCGTTTTTAATTGATGTTTTTGATATATCGATTGATCTAATGATTCAATTATATTTTCTACATATACTTTCCTAAATTCCTTAGGTGTTAAGAGATCTAATGCATTAATTAGAGTTGTTTTTCCTGTATCTGTTTCGCCAGTAACAGTAATATTAACCCTTCTTATAATCAAAAAATATAGAAAAGCAGAAATTGTAGGATTAAGAGAGCCATTTTTCAATAAATCTTGAACCGTATAGATGTTCTTATTTAGTTTTCTTATATCTAATGCAAAATCGTATAACTGAACTGGTCCTACGTCGATAGCAAATCTACAATAGAAATATTTGTTTTTAATAACAACTTTTATGCTCGGATTTGAAAAATCAAGTCTCCTTCCACTGTATAATCTTAGAAAAGTTTTTAATCTCTCAATATCCTTTATATCTAATTTTATATCAGTTCTACAGCGCCCAAATTTCTGGTGGTTAATATAAACATTTTCCTTTGGAGAATCTAAAAAGATTTCTTCAATTTGATCGTCTATCAATAAAGGAAAAATCTTTTCTATTTTTAATTTATGCAAAGCAGACACAAATGATATGCTTTCTATTTCGTTTTCAGAAAGTTTGTATTTAGAAGCTAAATAGCGTTTAGCATTCATCCGATACAAGCTTATTAATTCCTCTAAGGGAATAATCTTATCAGAGTCAAGAAGCTTTAAGTTGTTCTTCGCGTCTTTTACAATCTTTTTAAAGAAATCTTCTTCTCCAGAAGATTGAAATGAAAATTTAACAACATAATGTTTCTCGTATTCGTTAATTACATCAAAAATTAGTATTTGAAAAATCTTATTCTTTCCGATATTATAAGTTTCATTCAAATCGCTTCCTGATGTAATAAAAGAATTTTTGGTGAATTCATTATTTATTGAAACAATGGGTGTCTCAAATACGATATAATTATAAAAATCTATAATACAATTGACACTGTTGTTTTTTGTTGAAAACTTTTTGTATTTTTGAATGATATCTAATTTGTTTAATACATCTAATATGTTTTCTAAAAGTGTTAAGACTTTTCTAATACATTTTTGACAATCAAAATTGATGATTTCTGGTCCTTTAAGTTCATTTATTTTATCAAGAATATAATTGAAAAGCGAAATTGGTTCATAAATAGGACTAGTATCAGTAGAAAAAGGAAAATTGTATAAAGTTCCTATCCTACAATTGAATTCTTGATATTTGCATTTTATTTTCCCAATATTATCTATTTTCTTCCAATTCTTTTTAATAAAACTAATTTTTGTAAAAAAGCTTAAAATGTATGAAAGCTGGCTATACTTAATTAGGTTTTCGCGTCTTTTTACCGAAGTAGTTTTATCTATGCTATTTTTGTTTAAATAAAGATTCTTAAATAAGCAGGAAATACATTCACTTGTGAAATTTCTGCCTTCTTCTAAATTTGAACAAACTGAACAATTTATTATTAATGTCTTCTCTTCTTTATCATCTAAAGCATTTTTTACTTGGAAATGGGTTAACTTATCTATTTTCGATGTCATCTAATTATTTTTTTTAATTTAAATTTAAAAAGTCCATTTTTATTAATTTAAGGGAAATAATTCTCATTTCTGAATGAAAAACTTTTTTTATTGTGATAAATTTAACTTTTTATCTTTAAAGTGATTATTCATGGGACACCGTAAAAAACACGCACCAAGGCATGGCTCTTTAGCATTTCTTCCAAGAAAAAGAGCTGCACAAACTAAAGGTCGAGTAAGACACTGGTTAGATGCATCTGACAATATTACATTTTTAGGATATGCTGGTTTCAAGGCAGGTATGACACATATTACTTTTATAGAAGATCAGAAAAACAGCCCCTATTTTGGAAAAGAACTAATGAAACCTGTTACGGTTGTTGAAGTACCATCTCTGATTTTGATTGGCATAAGGGTGTATAATGAAGACGAATACGGTAAATATATCGTAGGAGATCTCTTTTCACCCGAATTAAATGATTATCTTAGTCGAAAGATTACCCTCCCAATTAAAGAACAATATGATTTTGAAGGGAATAAAGAAAAACTATTAAACGCCCTTAATTACAATAGCCAAATTAGAGGAATTTTTCAAACTCAACCCCATCTTACGTCTTTACCAAGGAAAAAGCCAGATCTTATTGAAATCAAATTAAATTCCATTGGAAGTCCAAAAGATGAATTTGCTTATGCTCTAAATTTATTAGGAAAAGAAATTAAGGCCAGAGACATATTAACCGAAGGAGAGCTAGTCGATATATTATCAGTCACAAAGGGAAAGGGATTCCAAGGTCCCGTGAAAAGATTTGGCGTTAAAATACTAACAAGGAAGAACAGTAAAATAAGGAGAGCTGTTGCATGTATTGGTCCCTGGCATCCTGCTAGAGTACTTTATACTGTTCCGCGCCCGGGACAATTAGGATTTCATCAGAGGACGGAATATCATAAGAGAATTATGGTAATTGGAGAAAATGAAGAAGAAATCAATCCAAAGGGAGGGTTTGTTAAATACGGAAATATAAATGGAGATTATCTTCTTATATTAGGCTCTATACCTGGACCAAAAAATCGATTAATAAGAATAAGAAAAACGATAAGACCTATAAAATCCTTTACGATTAAATCACCTGAGATAACATTTATGGGTCGAGAAAGTCAACAAAGAAAATAATAAAAGATTGTGATACTATGGAAAAAGTTAATGTTTATGATCTAGATGGCAACAAGAAAAATCTAGTTGATATACCTCGTTTATTCAATGTAAAGCCTCGAAGGGATCTTATTCAGCTAGCAAGTGAAGTTTCTTCAAGTAAGAATAAACAAATTCAAGGACGAGATAAGAGGGCAGGTTTAAGAAATACCGCAGAGGGTTGGGGAACAGGACATGGGATGTCAAGAGCGCCACGTATTAAAGGTTCTGGGTTCCCTACATCTCGAAACGTAGGAAGAGTCCCTTTTGCAAAGGGAGGGAGAACAGCTCACCCAATAAAAACAGATAAAATTGTTGACAAGAAATTAAACAAAAAAATTAGCAAGTTATCTATAATTTCTGCGATATCCGCTTCTGGTGATTTAGAATGGGTAAAAAAACGTGGTCATATTATTAAAAATATTCCTGAAATTCCCTTAGTGATTGATGATAAAATACAAACAGTTAAGAAAACTAAATTTCTGTATTCAATCCTCACAGAACTAGGATTAGCAGAAGATTTGTTACGAGCAAAACAAGGAAAAAAAATTAGAGCAGGAAAAGGGAAGATACGGGGGCGAAAATATAAAAATAAGAAGAGCGTCCTAATCGTAATTAAGGAAGATTTCGGAATAGTTAAAGCATCAAGAAATATTCCTGGTTTAGATGTTATAAAGATCGAAAACTTGTCAATCGCAAATTTAGCACCTGGAGGGTCGCCAGGGCGATTAATTCTATGGATTCAATCAGCTTTTAGTGAATTAGAAAGCTACGAGGTGTTAGTTTAGCTTGGAAAGTTATTATAAGATTATTCAAAGGCCGTTGATAACTGAAAAAACCTTTGATATTATTGAGAGGGAAAATAAGTTAGTTTTTATTGTTAATAAAAAGGCTAATAAAAGTCAAATAAAGCAAGCAATAGAGAAAATACATAATGTCAAAGTGATCAAGGTGAATACTATCATAACACCTAAGGGGGAAAAAAAAGCTTTAATTAAACTCCACCCAAATTATTCTGCTCAGGATATTGCTATCGATTTAGGCATTTTTTAATAAATTTTCTTTTTTCAACTCCAAGAAATCAAGCATAACAAAATCTTTAAAGCTAAGAATTTTTAAATTATCCAACAAACCTATTTCATTAGATTCAATTAGTTTCCTATATTCTTTTTGATTTAGAATTAATATGAATATGAAATATCGTGAGAAAAAATTTTTTAGTAGTTTTTTAATATATTTTAAATTGTAATCCTCTAAAATTAAAAATAAAATTTTTTCTTCAATAAAGAAAAGATTTGGCTTTAGACGATGATAACTTAACTTGTTCAATTGCAGGATTTTATCAAATTGAGTGTTAAACTTAGAAATATCTTGAAAATTAAAATGACTTAATGAAAAAAAAATATCAGCATTATTGTTTATTGCATAAAAATTATCTGAAACATTTACCCTCCATAAAATACGATAAATGTTAGATATATTAAGATTTGATTTCTTGAACAGTTCACAATTATAAAGTTGGTTTATTTCTTTATCTATGTCAATGACATTTGAGTCTACATCATATTTTATGCCTAAAAAGTATGCGTTTGTTACAATTTTCTGATGATTATTAGTTCTAATATTAAAAATCATATACCCTTTTTGGTTTAAATTTTTAAGAGCTTTCACTAAACTGTGTAAGGAAATCATTTGATTTTTTAGGTTGTCACAATTTATTTGATGCGTTTGAATAAATTTTAGACTTTCACCATACTTTAAAACCAAAAGGTTCGGTTGTTTCATTGAATTTGCTCCTCCATCTATATTATTTGATAGTACATGTAAAAAATGCCTTTTTAATTTGCGATTTTTTAAAAACGATACAGAGCAGTCAATATTATTTATTTGTTCTTTAATCAAATTAAAGAATTTATCAATATTGCTTCTATTTTCACCGATAAAGGATAAAATAATTATAGTTTTTCTTTTTTGTGGGATATTAAGCTGAATAGAATAATAGAATAGATATTTATTTAATAAAAATTCATTAAGTGGTTTAATTATTCTAAGAAAATTGTCGGATTCAAGAATGGAAAAAGCAATAAGCTTATTATTTTTGTTAATGCTTTTATAATAAATTAAATAATTTTCCAATAAAAATGAAAATAACTTAAATTTACCCTTTTTAACCATTTCAATATATTTTTTTACATAGTTATAAAAACTTATTATATTTGTTTAGTAGAGTGGAATGATCGAATTCAAGTTAACTAAGCATAAATGATATTGAAAAAATTAGTTGATTTGAAATGTAGATAAAACTTTTACTACCTTTTTTAAAAAATATATAATTAAAATTGCTTGTTATCATTTTTAATACTCAAGAAAACATGTCGGATGATATTAAATGTTACAACAGATTTTAAATTTCATAAAAGGATTAAACCCTGATATTTTAATTCAAGCACCAGCTAGAATAAACTTAATAAATCCTTTAGATGCTGTTGAAGGCGATTTTTGGATGCCTTCAGCTGCAATCAATGGATTAGATAATCCATTATCGGTTTTTGTTTATATAAAAAGGAGGGAAATATTCGGTTCAGTAAAATTTTATTCAAATTTAGATGGTACCGGTAAATTAAATATTTGTGTTTCAAAAGAAGAAAAGATCGAAAAGGACTTAAATGATATAAAGAAGAAATTAAAGGGGGAATTTAAGCTCTTTTATGCTAGTATATATAGGCTAATCAAAACAAATTCTGCTTTTAGGGAGAAATTTGAAAAAGAGAATTTTGAAATTGGAATTATAACAACTATACCTCCACAAAGTGGGTTGGGCGGGAGCGCAGCTATAATAATTGGGATTATATATGGCTTGGCAAAATATTTTGGTTTATATAATAACATTAATTGTGTAAAAACGGGAGAGTTTCCAATAAACAGAGATATTTTAGCAGAAATAGCTACTAAGGTAGAAGACCAGGATCTTAAAATAACTGCGGGGTATGGAGATCGATATGTAATAGCGAGAGGAGGATTAGGGTTTTGCTCCTACTTTGGAAAACTTTTTCATAAGAAAATCTCGATGGAACCTTTAGCTGTATACGATAGGATCGATTTGACATATAATATAAAAAGTTTACCAATAATCATTTGTTTTTCAGGTGTATCTCATGAAAGTGGAGCTGTTCATGAAAAATTAAGGAGATATTATTTGGATGGGGATCCCCTAATCATAGAGGGTTATCAATATCTTGCAGAGATCTCTTGGAAATCACGTTTTGCTTTGATGAAACATGATTGGAAACAATTGGGAGATTATTTCAAGGAAAACACAGCCATTATGAATAACATGATGAGACATGTTGGATTCTTGCATGGAATTGGATTATTTAATAATATTTTAATACATCTAATTGAGCACAACTCAGATGTTTTTGCTGCAAAATTAACAGGAGCTGGTGGTGGAGGATCGATATTTGCTCTCGTAAAACCTGATAGAATCGATTCTGTTTTATTAAGTTGGAAGGATGAATTAAATAAAATTATTAACATCGAGGAATATTATTTGTCTCTCTTTCCAGAGTGTCCCTTAGAAGCAAGGGTTCAATTAAAGAATGCTCAATTTTTTAAAATTAAAATAGTTCCTGGAGTGAAACAGTTATAATTTAT
>JAGXNP010000181.1 GCA_019894885.1 Promethearchaeota archaeon
CAGTTTAGATTTCGTATTTATGATGATGAAAATATTTTACTTTATTCATCATATGATATGAATTTTCCATCTTCGCATCCGACCGGTGGTCCGAATAGAATTAGTATGGTATCGACTCAAACGCAAACACAAGTTTATGAATATTTGGATGCTTTTAGTATAACTGGGCTGCAAGATGGTTATGAAATGGGAGACAATTTGAAAGAGGGATTACTACTTAGTTATGAGAATATTGCTTCTTTTGTTTGGCAAGGGTATTCCTTAGATGGACAAAATATTAAAACGATTTTAGGAAACACTACAATCCCAATGCCTGATGACGGCATTCATAGCATTCAGGTGTTTGGAAACGATTCTCTTGGAACTATTTATGAATCTGATATGAGATATTTTACAATGAATTCGGTAGGACCAGATATAACGATCACTATTCCTATTTCAAGTCAGCTTTATGGAATTATTCCCCCTGATTTTATTCTATCCATCCCTGATTCCGATCTTGACTCTAGATGGTATTCGCTTGATGGAGGAACCACAAATATAACATTCAGTGGATTTACAGGGACAATCGATCAAACCGAATGGAATAAAATAGGAAATGGAACAGCTACAATTACTTTCTATGCAATGGACACCGCGAACAACATAGGACAAGCAGAAATATCGGTAAGAAAGGACATTTTAGCTCCTTTACTTACGATTAATGCTCCTATTACAGACGATCTTTTTGGATTGCAACCCCCTCAGTATGATATATCAGTGGTAGAACCAAATATCGATACGATGTGGTATACTCTTGATTCTGGTGCCACTAATGTCACATTTAGCAGCTTAACCGGGACGATCGATCAAACCGAATGGGATAAATTAGGAGACGGAACTGTCACTCTGAGATTTTATGTTAGAGATGAAGGCGAAAACGAAGGTTTCGCTGAGATAAATGTGAGGAAGGACATAAGTATTCCTCTCATTACGATTAATACTCCTATTGAAAATCAGATATTTTATGATACCGCTCCAAGTTTTGATTTAACTATAATTGAGGGGAATTTAGATGCTATTTGGTATACTTTGGATGATGGAATAATAAACTTCTCTTGTGAAATTTCTGGTAATATTGATAACTCATATTGGAATACAATCCCCACAGGAGTCTATACACTAAAATTTTATGCAAACGACACAGTAGGGAACCTAGGTTTTTCTGAAGTAATCATTTTGAAAGAATTAATAGAAGAACCCGGCATTCCTGGCTATAACTCTTTTCTTCTTTCTCTAATCATTATCATAGGAATCATGGGTATCTCATTGAAAATAAAAAAGAAGTCGAAAAAGCTAATAATTTAATTTAAAATTTAACCTTTTTTTTTTTAATTCTAATGAAGTTGCAGTATAAATTCCAATCTAAATAGAATTAAAATGAGAAGGTAATATAAATATTAATTTAACTTTTATGTTAAATTATTATTATAATCCAAAATTAAGTTCAAATTATTTTAATTAAAATTACTAGGGAACCTTATGAATTTAAAAAAAATTCTGATGAAGTATAAAACTTACCCAAAAGAAAAAAAACTAGAAGCAAATATTTATTTATATAGCTCATTTTAAGATTAAATATAGAGAAATCAAGTGATTGAAAAAATGGTAGACAAAATTATTCCATTTCTTATTAATGTAGGGGATGTTATTCCTGCTCGCTCAAAAGCTACATTGTTAGATGAGATGGCGATGGCATTAAATGAATGTATAAACATTTATGGAAAAGCAATTAAGAAATTAGGAAAAATAAATAGAATCGCAGTATGTTTTTGGCCCGTTCGGTTAATTCCTTTAAACGATACTCGTGCCTGTGTTTGTAGTTACTTACTAAATAAACAAGAAAAATTAAGTGTAGGGAAATTCTCCCAAACACCGCCCAATCCCGACAATCTAATTCTAGGGGCAGATCCCGATTCTTTTCTGAATTCATTAGCATCGTATAATGCTACTTACTTAAAAAAACCAAAAAATTATAAGAGAGGTACGGTCATTCAAGAAGCTCTTTTTAGCGCTAGTGAAGTTGATTATTTTAAGAACTTTTTCTTGAATCAATACGATGTTAGTTCATTTAACGAACAATATTTTCTTTTAGAAGGAGGACCAATACCAAAAAGCATTAACCAAGCAAAAATTGTCCCAGAGGTATTTGAGTTCATCTCGCAAGCGGATGCTAAACTATTAGATAATTATGGTCAAACTATTATAAAATTATGTGATAGATGGATTCAGAGGGGTGCTCAAGAAACAGACAAATTAAGAACAAAGAAAGTTGACACCAGCGAAGAAGAAAAGCAACTAGCTCAAATTACGCGAGAACTCGAGGCTGAAAAAGCTCGAAAAATAGAAGCTACGCCAGAGGAATTAGTTAAAAGTGGAAAATATAAGATTGGCGATAAAACTGGCGATCTTTACAACAATATTGCTGCTACTAAAAATTCTGTTGATCGTCTCAAGAATGCTATCAATAAAAACGATCTATTTGAAATAGAAGAAGCATTGAAAGACTTGAACATCAAGTACAATGATTTAGGAAACACTATTAGTCGAAATGAAACAGAAATTGCTCAAATAAAAAAGAATGTACAACGAGAATTAGATGATTTAGAAAAATCAAAGCAACAGAAAATTAGAGAGCTTGAAAGAAAAAAATCTGAGATAGAAAGCAAAATTCAAGCTAAACATAGTGAGTTAAGTAGTGATCTAAGTTCCGCTGAAGATACTGTTGCAAAGATCAAACAGGAAAAACAATCTTGCCTGGATAATATCGATAGAATCAAGGATATAGAGATGACTAGCGTACAGAACTTTTTCAATACTTATTCTATCGAGATTAGAACTAAAGATGTTGTGGTAGGAGTCCCCATGTTCGTTTTCTATTTTATAGATCCTAATACGCGTAGAACTACTGAAAGGGCTCCCGTGTTACCTATCCTAATCGAAAATGGAAAGGTTCACCGAACAAAAGTGACCGATTCATTTAGAAGTAATTTACGGAATCTAATGAATAAGGATAATGCGATGATTAATTTAGTCGACAATGGAGGAGAAACAGGAAATCTAATGGAGATTAAAAATTTAGATAGTAAACTCGAAGATGCAATTAATGATTTACGAATAAGGAAAGTTTTAAGTAAGAAAGAAGCTGAAAGAGATAAAGAAATTATATATAATCTAGTATGGTAATTTGATCTACAATCCTTTTTTTTATTATATTTGCTTCAATTAAACTTCTATATAATTCATCTTTTGACCGCAACATTCTGGAATTGGCCGATAGCCACACCCTTCCGATTGGCAACAACATAACATATAATTGTCTTTGACCATCATAGATTGTTCGCAACATACTGGTACATCAGTTTCATTTCCACAAATGTCACATTTTAATTTTGGCATTACTATCAACTCCTATTCATAAATGTCCTATCTTTCAAATATAATTTTGAATAGAAAAAAGCTTGTTTTATTTATTATAAATTTATTTCAAATCCCCTTTTTAAATAAAAAGCAAATTAATTAGTAGTTATTAGATAATAAAATAAAAATCACATTTGTCTTTCAAATCAATTTTCCATTAAAACAACAAAGTTATGAAGGATTTTGAAAAACTGAAAATAAAAGAAATCTTTAATTTTATAAGATAATATTGAGACTAGATTATAATTTTGTTTTAAGAAAAAAAAATAAACGGAATGATTTGGTATGAAAACATTAATTAGAGTAAGGATGAGTTTAAACGATGCTCATTATGGAGGAAATTTAGTTGATGGAGCTAAAATATTAGAATTATTTGGGGATATTGCTACTGAGCTATTAATTAAAAACGATGGAGATGAGGGTTTATTTCGGGCTTATGATAGCATTGAATTTTTAGCTCCCGTTTATGCTGGTGATTATATTGAAGCTGAAGGAAAGATTATTGAAATGGGAAGCACCTCAAGAAAGATGATTTTTGAGGCAAGAAAGGTTATTACATTAAAACCAGATATAAATGATTCTGCGGCCGATTTCTTAAATGAACCTATTATAGTATGCAAAGCAAGTGGAACTTGTGTTGTTCCAAGAGAGAAGCAAAGAAAAAAGTAATATGATGTCTATGGAAAAATTAATTATAACAGCTGCAATATGTGGTGCTGAAGTAACAAAAGAACATAATCCAAACATACCTTATACTGTAAGAGAAATCGGTATTGAAGCAGAAAAAGCGTTCTTAGCTGGTGCGAGTATTATTCATCTACATGTAAGAGAAGATGACGGTACACCTACTCAAGATCAAAAACGATTTCAAGCGTGTGTCGATGAGATTAAAGGAAGATGTCCCGATGTCATCGTACAGCCATCGACTGGAGGTGCCATAGGTATGAGTAATGAAGAGAGACTACAACCTATTTTTATGAATCCACACCCGGAAATGGCTACACTTGATTGCGGAACAATGAATTTTGGAGGTGATGAAATTTTCATTAACACGGAAAATACAATCATAAATTTTGCAAAGGAAATGAATTCGCGCGGAATTAAACCAGAGTTAGAGTGCTTTGATAAGGGAATGATTGATATGGCCTTAAGACTTAATAAAAAAGGATATATTAAAGAACCAATGCATTTCAATTTTGTATTAGGTGTTATCGGTGGAATTACCGCAACACCACGCGATTTACTCTATATGGTAAATAGCATACCAAAAAGTTCTACATTTACCATCTGTGCTATCGGAAGACACGAGTTTCCTATGATTACAATGTCAATAGCTTTAGGAGGGCATGCACGAGTAGGATTTGAAGATAACATCTACCTTTCGAAGGGAGTATTAGCTAAGTCTAACAGTGAACTAGTAGAAAAAGTAGTAAGGATTTCAAAAGAATTAGGTAGGGATATCGCATCCCCTTACGAAGCAAGAAAAATTTTAACTTTGGGTTAATATAAAAAAGAGGAATAATAAATATGTATAAAAAATTAGCCAAATACTACGATTTGATTTATCATTGGAAAGATTATGAGAAAGAAGCTTATTCCATTAAAGATTTAATAAAAAAATATAAAAAAACAGACGGTAATAAGTTGCTTGATGTCGGATGTGGAACAGGAAAGCATTTAGAATATTTCAAAGACGATTTTTCGTGTACGGGTATTGATATTAACAACGAAATGGTGGAAGTTGCTAAAAGTAAAGTTAAGTACGTGATTTTCGAACAAGGAGATATGATAGATTTTAATCTTAAAACCGAATTTGATGTAATTCTATGTTTATTTAGCTCAATAGGCTATGTAAAAACATATTCTAACTTAGAGAAAACAATTAAGAACTTCGCAAATCATTTAAATAAAGGTGGAGTTCTAATAATTGAACCTTGGTTTACGAAGTCTACGTACTGGGTTGGATACCCGGGTATGACTACTTACGATGGGAAAGACATTAAAATCGCAAGACTTAATACAACAAAAATAAAAGGAGACTTATCAATAATGGAGATGCATTATTTAATTGTTGAGAAAGATAAAGATGTTATACATTTTGTAGACACACATGAATTAGGTTTATTTGAGATTGACAAAACTCTCGAATTCATCGAAAAAGCCGGTTTTAAGGCAGAATTTCTATTAAATGGCTTAATGGAGGATAGAGGATTGTTTATCGGAGTAAAGTTAGAATAAATATAACTCTGATATTTTTTTTTTAATTTATTTCGTTATTCAATGTTTCCCATTTCATCAATATTCATTAGAAAAAAATCACTTTCAGTAGTACTGCTTTTACAATCGCCAGTGATATAGATATTTCCTTTACTATCTGTGGTAATGTCACTTGGATATGTGTGATCTGTAAGACTCCATATTGAATTCCATTCATAGTCGACATTGCCGGATGCTTTTGGGGTTTCTTGAATAAAAATTTGATTATACTTATTATTGATGGATGATACAGAATAAACTAACCCAAGAATTAATAAAATAATGGATGCTTTTTCTAACTTCTTCCTGTAAAATTTAGCTTTCAAAGATTTCATTAATTTCAATTACCTCGTGAATATCCTCCAGTTAACTATATTGTTAAAATACTCGTTTGAGAGATAAGAACAATTTGAAAAATATATTGAAATCCCATATGTGTTGTTATAAAAGCGATTATTATAAAAATCGATCATATCCGATTCATAAATATAAGCCCCTTCAAAGTTATTATGTATACTACATGTGCTTACATTTATATTCTCACAATTAAACATCTGAAGCGCATTATTTAGATTGTCATTTAATTGAGTGTTGTTAAT
>JAGXNP010000182.1 GCA_019894885.1 Promethearchaeota archaeon
ACTATAATGTAGTTGATATATGAAATAAATCCTCTTACATAATATCATTCTCATCCTTTTGATTTTATGTTAACTAACGCACTAGCTTTAAAATTCCTTTTTCTGTGAGTCGTGTCGTTCTAGTCAGAATATTGTTGTTTAATTGTTGATCAAATTTTGGGATAGCTTAATTATATTTTGTCTTCGTGAAACGCCAATTTCACGCAATTTTGTATATCGCACAGTATCACTCTATACTATCTCTAAATATTATATTTAACAATTACTAACTAAATTTACTAACTATCTTTTTTATATTTCCAATGAAAGATTGGGTAAGTACGTTAGTGTTATCAAAAATATGCTGGTATTTAAAACCTGCTCTTTCTTTATGACCTCCTCCTTCAAATTCCTTAGCAAACTCTCGACAATTAAGGAAATCGCTATGAATTATAATCTCGTTATATCTTGAGTCGATACCTATAAAGGCTTTCGCGTGGGGAAATTTCTGTTTTATTAACTTCGTAATTTTTCCACCTCCTAACTTAGCCCACGAAATAACAACATCTCCGAAGGGTTCTAAAGAAAGTATGATTGCGTGTCCCAGAGCAAATGATGACTCCTCGGCGAGCCACTTTTTTAAGGATTCTAATTGTGAGCTAAACCATTTATTTTCAAAATCACCTTGAGATAATAATTCGACTACTCTGTGTTTATTGCGATCGTTATGAGCTCCTCTATTAAAGCTGATAATTGATTGGAAATTTGAAGCTATCTCGAATAATTCAGTTCTGAAATCTGTATCTCTGGCAAATTTAGCGATGCTATCCGATATGAAGTCGTTTGGTAAATAGTAATCTCTAACAACTTCTGCCGCACATCTTTCGGGGTCATTTATATATGTATGGATTAAGTTTTTCAATCTATCTTTAATCAAATCATCAACTATGTGATGATCGAACCACAATATTTTACACCCTCGCTTTTTCGCAGTTTCAAAATAGGAGAATAATACTTCAAAAGAGTCATTGAAACCTATATCAGAGATTATTAGCTGTGAAGGAATTTTATCTATATCTAGAATTGCTTGAATCTTTTCAACGAAATCAACATATGTAGCGAAATTATAGATTATTTCCGTTTTTTGGATTTCTGAAGATACATCAAGATGACGTTTAATTATTGCTTGTGAGCCAATTCCGTCCAGATCGTGTTCATGGGTAATTGAAACAATCATTTTGAAGTTAAATACCTCTTAAAATAAATTAAAGCAGAAGAGTATTTCTGTTTTTTGAATTCTCATTTTAGAAGAGATCTAGATATGGCTCAACTTTTTCATTGTTTCCGTTGTTGCTTATGAATTCTAAGATTTTTTTAGCTAACTCTTTCTTTTTTTCGTAATAAATTTTCATAAATTCTTCTCTAGATTTATCGGGGTATCTCATTTGTAGCGCAGGATCTCTCCTTGAACATCCTCCTTTTCTCATACAACAATATGAAATTGATCCAAAACATACGATATCAGAATCCCAGTTATTTTCTTTTGAAAAATCTTCTTTAATTTTTATAAAATCCTCTGGACTTAGTTCTAAATCTTTTAAAGTTTCATCCCGCTTACATTTAAAACCAAAAGTAAGAGAATACCCTGGTTTACAGCAAAAAGCTAAACCTCGACAATCAGCATCCATGCATATATGGATTGGAGCATTTTTCCATCCTGGCAAATCTCTAAGCTTCTCTGGATATAAATCAACCATAGTCTAACCCTAAAACCTATTCTTAAACTGCTGAGTAAAATTCACTAAAAGATATTAATTTTATTGTTTATCGGGTAAAATAAGGCACCCTAGCGTAAATAAATTGAACTTATGAAATATAAAAAACTCTTGTTTTTACCGTATAACTTGATCCAACCAATAAAAATAATCGGTCATTTCCTCTCTTGTTACATTAAATTAATAAAGGAAATGAATGATAATTAGAATCAATTATAAGAGGGCCCGATGCGAGAATTGAACTCGCCTTACCCCAGCGATAAGAGCGTTCTTACGCTTCTAGGGATTCACATAGGAGAATTTAGTAAGGAATACTAAGTTTGTCCCCAATATTAGTTGAAAAATTAAAAATTTTCCACTAACCACTATACGAACCGGGCCACTGTAAAGTTATTAACAGTAACAATTATAATTTAATCTTCTAAAAAAATTTTATGCGTTTTAATAAAATTCTTTTGTTTTAACCACTCTTATTAAATAACTTAGGAATTGATCGATAGCACTTTCCAATTCTCCAGAATTATCCACGATAAAATCCGCGTCGGGAAAAGTCTGGTTATCCTTTGCTCTTTGGATTCTTTCTTGTAATTGTTTTCCGCTCTCTCGGGCTCGTTCCTTTATCCTCTGAAAAGTTATTTCGAAAGGTACTTTGATAAAAACAACTAAAATGTTACGGTAAATGCTACGAGCTTTTTTCACAACTGTTCTGCTAACATTTACGATTACGGGGTCTCCTTTTTTTAACCAATCGTCAATATCTATTGGAACTCCATAATCCAAATCGTAAATGTGCCACTCAAGTGTAAATTTATTATGAAGAGACATTTCTTTAAATATTTTCGGAGATATTGCGATACTTTTCTCTTTTTCTGAAGATGCTCTTGTAATATATCGTTGAGTTAGATGAATTTCTTTTAAATTAGATGGAAATCTTTTAACTACTTCAGAAATTATTGAATCTTTACCAGAGCCTGAATTACCTATAACTAAAATTAACAATCCAGGATAATTCTTTTTATTTTTCTTCACCATCATTTGAAGGAGGGTTATTATTATTTTTCTTTAACAAAAATCTTAGACTTTTAAAGATTATTTCTCCAAAAAAGATTATGCCAAAGTAAACAATGCTAAATAGAAATAGCCAAACAGTACCAATGAGAAAAGAACCAATTCCGAACAGTATAAAAAAGTAAAAACACCCAAAGAAGTAGTATTTAAACTTAATACCGTTTAAATGATCAACTTGGGATTCTAATTCTTTAATTCTTTCTTCGATGGTTTTTTCTGGAACTTTTGCTTCATTCATTTTTATTTCTCAGTCATTTTTTAGATTTGGATTAAAACAATTATTATCAACTTTTCATACATTTTAAGTCTAATTACAAAACTCAATTTTCGAATTATATTAAAAACATTTTTAAGAATAAATTGCGTTATCCATCATGTAAAAGCAATAAACATTCATAATTAAAATGTCTACGAATAAAGAGCATCCCGAAATATCAGAGATACCAGAGAGTTATCAAAGATATTTAGATATAATCTATAATATTTCAAAGAAAAAAAAAGGAGGTTGGGTAACAAATAAAGAGATCGCAGAGAATCTACAGGTTGAACCCGCTTCAGTTTCTGGGATGTTAGATAAGCTAAAAACTAAAAAATTAATAAATTGGGAACCTAGAAAATCAATTAGACTTACAGATAAGGGAAAAAAATATGCTCTTCAATTAGAAGAAACTCACGCGCTACTTCGGACTTTTTTTAAAGAGATTCTAAAAATAAGCGATGATAAGCTCGTAGAAAAGATATCATGTAATATTGAGCATCATATAACTCAAGAAGTTAAAGAATCTTTCCGTAATTTTATTATGAAATATCATGATTAGATTTAATTATCATTAATTCTTTAAAGAAATATTATATTTATTAGATGATCCGATTATGTCCGAAGCGTTAAATAATAAAATTAAAATCGTTGATGAATTTTTTAATGGTTTTACCAATTTTATTGAACTTGAAAATTTCAGATCGTTTCTCTTATTAACTTTAACGAGCCAAGGTCCAATGAATATTATGGCTCAACTTGGCCTGGGCGGAGATAAAAGTATTATAAATCTGCCTTATAACCCTGATTTCAACATATATTACCAGAAAATCAATTTGTTATCATCAAGTTCTCTGTTGTTATATACCAAGTCTGATCCAATAACTAAAGAATTTGTTTTAGAGAAAAACGACGACATATTTAAGAAATTTTTAAGTTTAAATGAAATAGAACTCGCCTTTAGAGGAAAGGAGAAATTTCTATTTCCAAAAATTAGCGATTGCAGTGTCTTAGGAGATTCTAACTTAAACATTAAAATTGACGATCTGTTTCACAATTTGGAATCGTTTATTTCTTACGCACAACCAAACATCTTATTAGTTTTTGATGCTACTGAATCATCAAAACCAGATTTACTGTTTACTTTTAATATGACACCACAGTTTCCTAAAAAGTTAGATGAAAATGTGTTACAAATTGATGCGTATCTGGATTACGATAATAAGACAAAAGATGTAAACTACTTGAAGCGGGAAGAAGATTATAGTCTAACTTATTTAAAAGATATCAAAGAGATAAGTAATGCAGAGCTATATAAATCCTCGTTTTCACTGATATTACACATTAAATCCATTAATAAACCCTTCTAATCTTATTTTTTTTCCAAATATTAAGGTACTAATATTATATATTCATCATTAATTAAGCGCTTAATATCATCAAAGCGTTAATACTCTTTATTTATAAGTGATCCGACGAAATATGAATAATATATAAACGTTAAAAGTAGTATTTTTTATAATTTTTAAACAAAGGGTTGAGAAAGATGAAAATTATAACAATAAACCTACCTGAAAAATATCTAGAAGCAATTCAAACTCTAAATGATTTAGGAGTATACCCGAGTCGAAGCGAGGCTATAAGAACTGCATTAAGCGAATTCTTGGGAGATGAACTTAAAATGTTCAAAAATTTAGAGGATGAAACTTTTAAAATGCTTGTTAGAAGCAATAAAACAAACAGGTCATAATTTTTTTTTTTATTTTTAAATCTATATTAATCTACGTTAACAGGCACTTTGCATTTATTGCACCTTTTTGCACCACGAAATAGTTGATTTCCACAATCTGGGCAGTGATATCTATTCATTTCTGCTTCAACATACTTCTCGGTTCCGTGTTGACGCCAAAATGGAACTGATCGAAGAATGACTTTTTTTCCAACTGGGATGGAAAAGTTATCAATATACTTACATGGAAATTCTTCACATTGGTAACAACCATTAATATTTCTATCTTTACAACATTTTTTGATCGCGCACGCCTGACAAACCGGAAAAACAGTACCCTCTGAAAGACAACCTGTGCATGCTATATCGTCTACAGTTTTCGCAAAAGCTTTATATACTGGTAGTAATTTCTCTTTAAACTTTAAATTATTATTTTTATGCGCAATATATATTGAACACACACCACACCATAAGCCGCAAGGAGCTAATAATTCTTCTTTTACTTCAACCATAATTTACCATAATTAAATATTATTTAAATACTATTTTCCTGATTTTAATAAAGATATTAGCTCTGTTCGATCAAAGTAGACTTCATTTCGGATAATTTTATTGGCTTCAAGTTCTAAAAGGTCCATTCCGTACTCTATTATCTCTTCAGATTTAATTGGAATCGTCGCTCTCCATTTTAATATGAATCCTTTCTGAGTAGGATAAACCTCAGTCATTTTCCATATCCATTTTGGATTAGCAGCCAACAATATTTTAAAATAGGGAAATATATTATCATGTCCCTTTAATCCTTTAGGATTTGCAGGATCTTGATAATATGCAGTTTTTGAATAGAAAGAAATGAGTTTTTCAGGATTATTTCCCGTCCATGATGTTAACCAGTTTTGGCAAAAAGTAATGAGGTCTTTCATTTCCATGTCTACTACCATCGATTTATATAATAATAGATAACTAATTTAAAATATCGTTATTAAAAAATATAATATATTAATTTTAGATAATGAATTATATTAAGACATAAAATATAAACATAAAAATAACATATAGGTTAAACAAAACTCTATCATGAAGGTTGCACGATATTATAACAACAACGATGTGAGACTTGATGAAATACCTAAACCAACGATTGGCCCGGGAGAGTTATTGGTGAAGGTTAAAAAATCTGGAATTTGTGGATCAGATGTCTTAGAGTATTATAGGTTTGCTAAAATGAAGAAACTAGGGGTAGATAATTTAATTCTTGGTCACGAGATCGCCGGTGATATAGTTGAAGTGGGAGACGGTGTTAAAGGATTTAAAATTGGAGATAGAGTTTTCGTTTCACATCACGTACCATGTTTCGATTGCTATTACTGTAACCAAGGACATCACACAGCATGTGATCTTCTCCATAACACTAATTTTGATCCTGGAGGTTTTACCGAATATATTAGAATACCTAAAGTAAATA
>JAGXNP010000183.1 GCA_019894885.1 Promethearchaeota archaeon
GATCTACATTTCTTGAATACGCATGCCGTACGTAAAGGCTATTAGAAATATATTTCTCTTTAACAATATTTTCTAATTTTTGATACAATTCAATCAATTTTGTCAAACTCTTTTAATTTTTAATCAAAATAATTCATAATAGAATTTCTAATTACTTAAATATATTCTCGTCAAATAAGAGAACATTAACTAATTTTTTTTCCGTTTTCCCCCCAGAAATTAAACTTTCCTCTGCTTAGAATAAATCGCGGATCAAGTGTTTTTTTAACTGATTTCAAGAATTGTAAGTACTCTGGCTGAAAAGCTCCAATTTCAATCAATAGTCTGCTTAGAATATCTCCTAACATGTACCATGTTACTCCATGTTTAGTTATTCTTTCGAGTAGTGATTTCCAAAGTTTGATATTTAATTCTTCGATAATTTCATAATTTTTTCCATCAATATAGCTTTCGAAGCTTGTAACTCCAGTTGTTAACTCAACGTTGTGATCTCCAATTAATATAATAGGACCTGCTCCAGAAATTGGTCTCATACCAGAAATTTCCAGAATTTTTTCCATTTCATTAGAGTGTTCTAAATCCCAAAGTTCTACATCTTTTAATATTCCGGGATATGCGGCAATCGGTGTGTGACATTCTGCGTCTAAGGCTGTAAAACCAGGAATTAATCCCCATAAGTTATGTGCAATTAACCAATGTCCTTGCTCTACATAGTGCCATTTCCCTATGTTCCCATCTGCAATTTCTGGACCTAATTCTTCTGCTTTATTTTGTAGAAAAATTTTATCAACTTGTTTAACTTTCTCTTCAAGTTCTTTTTCTGTGTTAGCTTCTACAGTGTAAAACATTGTACCCCTTTTTCTCTTTAAGTTTTCCCATAAAGGAAAAATTCCTTTTTCTGTTCCTACTCTTACTAATAAATCCATAAAATACATCGAATCGTAAATATCTATCCCTTTACGCCTAATTTCTGTGAAAATTTTTGCTGATATTTCCTCAGATTTTCGAGGCATAAGAAATGTTTTATAATCCGCAAATGGAGGTTTTGGAAAAATTTGTAATGAAGCTTGAGTTTTCACTCCAAAAATTCCGTTATCACCACAAAAAATGCTTGAAAAGTCAGGACCGTTTCCAAATCTATTAAATGGAAATTTAGAATATTTATTCGCTTGCGAACCTGTTTCAATAATTTCTCCCGTTGGTAGAACAACCTCTAAAGAAACTAATTGATTCGTACATGACCCATATTTAGCACATCCCCCGCCTCCAACTGATTGATGAGAGATACCACCACCAACTGAAGCTGTTAGTCCGGATCCAGGACCTAAACATCCGGTATATAAACCAAAATTACATAAATAATCATTTAATTTTCCCCAAGATATACCTGCTTCGACGGTAACAATAAGATTTTCTTGGTCGAGATTAACTACATTGTTCATTCTCTTTAAATCCAAGACAATTCCACTGTCATCAATGGGCTTGCTGCCACCAAATTCACAGTCTCCACCTCCACGAGGTATGACAGCAATATTCTCTTCGTTAGCAATTTTAAGAATTTCAGAAACTTCTTGAGCGTCTTTTGGTCTTATAACTATATCTGGAACCCCTTGTAATACAGGATCTACAGTCCTCGAATAAGCGTGTCTTACATAAAGACTATTTGAGATATACTTTTTTGAAACTATTTCTTCAAGTTTTTGATATAATTCTGGCAAGTCTTAAATCCTTATTTTTATTGTATAAAATAATATATATTAGATAGTTACTACTACTTAAATCTAATCTAATAACGTTAGAAATTTAAATAGATTTGAAGTTTGGAACAAAATACTTCGTTAT
This sequence comes from Promethearchaeota archaeon, assembly GCA_019894885.1. Taxonomy (GTDB): domain Archaea; phylum Asgardarchaeota; class Lokiarchaeia; order Sigyniarchaeales; family SOKP01; genus SOKP01. The sequence goes on from JAGXNP010000183.1 coordinate 1,843, forward strand.
AACGGTTATTGTTATCTGTTTAATTATACCAATTTTTTTTGGGATTTACATTAATTTTCTACTTGTAAGTCAATTATCCTCAGGCATTGTGTTATTCCTGTTAATTGGTTTTGCATTACTCTTAGGACTAGGAAAAGTGATGGAAATTCTTATGTATAGTGAAAAAAGTAAAGAATTAATGAAACAACACGATGTTGTCGAAGCTTTATTGGATGGAAATGATCTACTTGTATTGTTAGTGTTCTTCCCTTTAACAATGATAATGGAGGAATTTATTTTTCGTTATTATCTAATAGGTTTTTTGATAAACCAGTTAAAAATAGATATTTTACCAGTAATTTTAATATCGAGCGTCGTTTTTTCTCTTTATCATATTCATATTTGGTTTAAGTTTAAAAATTTCAAAATCTTAGTAGCTTATCTTATTTCTTCATTCTTCTTAGGAATTTATAATGGTTATATCCTCCTATCACTCGGAATTTTTGCGTGTATCATAGCTCATTCCTTTTTAGTATTTCTATTATATTACAGCCTTTATAAAAAACTTTCTTAGCTTTCTCTGATTATTTTTTATATATAATTACTTTATTTGTTATTAGTTGAAATTATGAAATTATTCTTCCGAGATTTAACAGAAAAGGATATACCAGCAATCTTAAATATCAGTAAAGATATATGGGAAGGGGATGATTATATTCCCGATGTTATAGAAAGATGGTTAAAAGAAGATGGTAATCTAGCTTATGGTGCTTTTCTTGAAGAAGAAATGAAGGAATTAATCGGACTTGGAAGAGTAAAGTTGTTTTCTAATGGAGTAGCTTGGTTAGAGGGTGTTAGAGTAAAAATTACTCATCAAAAGCAAGGAATTGGACGCGATTTGATGAAATATGCTATTGATTACGCAATTCAAGCAGGTGCTAAGGTTGCCCAATACGATACATCTTCTAGAAATTTAGGCTCGATATCTTTAGCAAAATACCACGGATTTAAAGAGAAAAAAAGGATGGAAATTTTAGAATGCAAAATTGGAGAATTAAAACTAAAAAAAAGCGATTTTTCTCAAATACGGAAAATAACAAACGAGGAGGCAAAATGTATATATAAAAAAATGGATATTGGCCCGGGAGATGAATTAAATATCGGATGGTCATATATACCCATATTATATTTAGAGCATAAAGATTCATTATGGTTGACTAATTCTGAAGCAATTTTACAAAAAATAGATATTAAGAGCCGAGCTCAACCAGAAAAACCAAGAGAAAATGAAATATGGATAATATTTTATGGTGATCCATTAGCCGCGTGTAAATTAATATCTTATACATTAAACTTCGAAATTGATAAAAATAAGATCGATTTAGTTGATCTTTACTGTAAGGCTGAAGCAGTAAAGTATGTAAAAGAATTAGGGTTTAAAGATGCCACTTGGGAAGACGAACCCGTAGCGGTCGTACTTTATGAAAAGATTTTAAATTAAGATATTGAATTAATGATAAATAAAATTAAAAAAAAAGAAATTACATCTTTCTTAACGCTTTTTTATCGACTTTGCCTACTGTTGTTAAAGGTAGTTGATCAAGGAATTCAATGATTTTAGGAACTTTATATTTTGCTAAATTGTCTTGAGCATATTTTAAAATATCTGCTTTTACTTCTTCTGAGGCTTGGTAACCTTCCTTAAGTAACACATACAATTTTACTATTTCTGAACCAGGACGATCTGAGTCAGGGATTCCAACAGTTGAACATAACTCAATTGCGGGATGTTTATTCATCTTGTCGTCAACTTCAACGCTGAATACTTTAAATCCACTTACAATTATCATGTCTTTTGTTCGATCAATGATTTTAATATATCCATCCTCATCCATCACTCCTACATCACCAGAATAAAACCAGCCATCTACGAGAGCATTTTCAGTTTCTTTCGGTTTATTCCAATATCCTTTAAATATTTGAGGTCCTCTAATAGCAATCTCACCTGGATTCTCTATAGGTACTTCCTTACTTCTGTCTGTAACATCTACTAATTTTACTTCAGTGTTAGGAAACGGAACTCCTACAGTTCCAATTTTCTTTTCTCCAAGATAGGGATTCATAGTTACTCCTGGAGATGCCTCTGTCATTCCATAAGCTTCTACGATTTTTCCTCGACCTACAACATCTTCAAATTCATTAATACTTTTAGTAGGGAAAGGAGCTGCTCCAGAGATATACCCTATCACAGAGCTCAAATCTAATTTTTTAAATTTCCGATTTTTTAAAAGCATCATATAAAGCGTTGGAACATTATACATCAGTGCAATCTTTCCTTCATATTCTTTCATTTTGCCAGTCATATAATTTGTATCTCGTGGATTAGGGACTAAAATTTGAGCACACCCCATAAAAACACTCTGAAGGCAAAATTGTAAACCCGCTAAATGAAAAAAAGGAAAGCCAGACATATAAATATCTTCACCAGGATTAGCACTAGGTTCAAACCAATGAAATACTATTTGCATTAAATGGATTAAATTTCGATGAGTTAGTATTGCCCCTTTAGGAGGACCAGTCGTTCCACCAGTGTATTGAAGTAATAAAATATCTTCCGGACCTATTACAACATTAGGTGATTTATCGTTTGGGTATTTCTCCACAATATCTTTATAGGCAAAATATTTTATATTATTAACTGGTTCAACTTTTCCATAGGGGATTTTTCCTATTTTAATTAGTTGTTCTTTCATAGCAGGTTCTAAATCCAAAACATCAGCTACATTGGTAGTAATCACAATTTTTACATCTGTGTCCCCCGTTTGGATCGCTTCTCTTACTTTCTCTTCGTAAAAAGAGTCAACAGTAATTATCGCAACCGCTCCGCTGTCTTTTAATTGATACCTTATTTCATTTGGCTGCAATAAAAAGTTCATCCCTGAAGCAGCACATCCCGCGTAAAAAGTTCCAAATAGTGCTATGATAAATTGTGGAAGATTTGGTAAATTTATTACGACGCGTTCTCCTTTTTTTACGCCATTCTCAACAAGAAAGTTAGCAAAACTGTTAATATATTTTTCTGCTTCTTTAAAAGTCGCACAAGAACCTTGAAAATCGTAGCATAAACTATTAGGGTACTTATTAACCGTACGTTTCATCATTTCTGCTACAGAATAATACTCTAGATCAATTTTTGGTTTTACATGATCATCGTAAGATTTAAGCCATATTTTTTCCGAATATGGACTATTTTTGGCATCATTGTTATTCATTTTATATCAAATTTTTATATTATTTTAATATAATTAACGAAATTCGGTAATTACTTTATTGTCATAACAATATTTAAAATTAATCATCAGATATCATCCACTAACAGTCACAATAGTTAATTTGGGAAAGTTTATTGAATAAATAAATAAAAACTTGAATGTAAACATTAGATTCTTCTAGATCATCACTAATTCATCTAAATTATCAAAATCCTCTTTAGAACGAGATAATGTTCGCAAATTATAGTAAAAAAAGTTTTAAAAAAAGAAAAAAAATTAGTATTGTTCTACTTCAACTTTAGTAGATTTGTATCCTTTTCCACAATACACACAATAAGCAATTCCAATTTCTCTCAATTGTTCAAGCATTCTCTCGGTATATTGACTTCCACATTCACTGCAAAACACAGCATCAGGCAGTACAATTTGAATTTCTTTCTGCATTGGTTTAATAATTTCTTGTTCCTCGTACGAATGTTGTGGAGCTTCTGGTTGCTCGCAACAGTTTTTATCGGAGGATTCCTTGATAGGTTTAGGTTTACCAGAAATCCCATAATAAATTTCTTCAAAAAGCTTATAAAGACCAACGAATATTCCTTTTAGTAATAGATATACTCCTTTTAGGATGTAGTAAATTAAATAAGCCACACCTTTAATTGTATAGTATACTATTATTACTGATAGGATTATCGCACCAACTGCGGCCATTATTACAAAAATTTGAGAGTAGATAGGTAAAGCCAAAAACCAAGCCATAAAACCTTGTAAATACAATAGAGCTTGCTCTGCGATTTGTTCCCAATCAACCATTTTTAATCACTTCTCTAATTCATTTTTATTAATATTATTTTAATTAAAAGAAGTCTAAAGTCGATTATAAAAAAATTGGAGTCCAGTTTTTAGATTTATTTTAAAAAGAATAAAATTGAAAGATATTAATAAACGTTAAATTTCAGTATTTATATTCAGATTTTTATTTGATTTACTAAAATCATACATAAATTTAAACGCCTTTATTGCGTGACTTATCTGAGCCATTACTGGAATTTTATATCTATATGAATCTTTTAAAAAGTATTCAACAACCCAACGTGAACCAAAAACGCAAGTAATAACGGGTTTATTTAGCTTGGCTGAAAG
>JAGXNP010000184.1 GCA_019894885.1 Promethearchaeota archaeon
CCTTATGGCTGTCCTTTCTTTTTTCTAATAACACCGACGACTAATCCGTGTCGACCCGTGCTTTTGGTTCTTTGGCCTCGAACTTTTAAACCTCGGTGGTGTCGAACGCCTTTATAACTTCTAATACGTTTCATTCGATCGATATCTCGTCTTACCGATAATTCGAGTCGATTTCCGGTTATGTGTATGTTCTCCCCGGTAATTAGGTCGTTTTTACGATTTACCATCCAAGCAGGGATACCGTTTGTAATAGGATCTATGATTATTTCTTCAATCCTGTTTAGATCCTTTTCGGGAATGGCACCAATTCTTAAATTAACATCGATTTTTGCGATCCTTACTATTGCTTGAGCGAATCTCCTTCCAATTCCTCTTATTTGAGTTAATCCGTATTCTACTTTTGCGTTTCCATCAACTTGAGATCGGAGTTTTCGAAAAAATACTTTTTCCCGAAAGTGGCTTGGTCTAGTAGTTAAACTCATTTTAACGATATTATGTTTGTTGTTCTTATAATTCTTAATATAAAATTTAATATTAATTTTTTGGTTTAGAACGAAAGAAGGTTTATTTGAGAAAAAGAGAGGGGAATTTTATTACTTAATATCGAGGGAATCTTAGATTTTCTTCTTTTTTTTTATCGATATGCTTATTACATTTATTTTTTTTTGATGTTGCGACCCGTTCGAGGAGTGGGAATCCTGGTTTAACTTCAGAAAGTTCTTTTGATTCAATTAAATCGTTTTCAATTAGTTTGTTATAGAGTTCCCTTCCAACTTCAGTTCTGATGAGAACGGTATTCCACCCCGAAGGCGACCCTATAGAACCAATTGAAATATCAGCGGATTCAGAAGTTAGATCAAAGCATACCTCGCAATCCTCTCGGGCTAGATGTCCGATTTCTTTAATCGGTATGGTTAATTCATCACCGGAGTTAGTATACACAAAGAACTTCCCTTTATTTATATCAGTTTTCTTTACATCATTGATTTCCACATTTAAAAGTTCACAAATCTTCAGCAGAGATTCGTACGAGAATGATTCCATGCAAAAAATTCCGATGCGATATTTTATATGATTTAATGCGGGAATGCTAATATTGTAGATAGCTGATTTGAGTAAAGCTTGCATCATGCAAGGGACTCCAACCACCGCCAAGTTAGCTTTTCTCTTATTAAGCGCACTTAAACTTTTCAAATTTGGGTTGTTTACATATTTAGTTCCTGTGGTTAGAAGAACATCTTCTTTGTTCTCTAGGATAATTGGTTCAGGTCTCCACGGAGTCTTGCTCATTTTAGCACCTATTGCTAAATCAATAATGTTTGCATCTAACAAGTAATGCAAACAGGTGCTCGTTATTCCTCCATCTTGGCAAGATTTGGCAATTTCTTCAATTTTAGTCCTTGCCGAGTATGTTTCTAAATAGTGTCCTACTTTAGAATAGTTTCTAATCTGCAAGGCTCCTTCTTGAACCATGTTCAAAACACTTACGGGTAAGTAAGTACGTGGACAAAAATAGTAACAAAGACCACATCTTATGCATTTATCCTCATCAATTTTACCGAAACCATTGTAAACATCTATACAATTTACAGGGCAAATACCAGCGCATAAACCACATCCAGAGCAGTTATTTGTTTCAAAAATAGTTTTAACAGGTTCATAAATTGATTTTATTTTTGAAGGACTAACCTCGAAGCATTTTATATCAAAATCCTTAAAAGTAGTTAAGGTTGGGGTGTTTTCATCTCCTTCAACTTCGTCATAAATTTCGTTCACTGCAATCAGATTCTCATTTTTCAATAACTCCAACAGACTCAATGTTTTAGTTATATCTACAGAATTTTTGTCCGAAAACTTTTTTAATGCCTTAAAATCATTAGGATTTTGATGAGATAGAAAATTGTGAAGCTTATATTTAATAAGTTCTTCATCAAACATTTTTAATAAAATTGTATCGTATTGTTCCTCGTTGTAGACGCCAGAATTAAGTATTTCTTGTTTGGCGTCAATTAACACGCGAATCCGATACGAATCCATTGTCACAGCTATATCTTTTAAGCCTTGCTTTGAAATTTTAAGCTCAGAACTCATTTTATTTAAACTTTTATTTTTTTAATTATATCTTAATTTCCGAATACTCTCACTAAGAGTCAGTTACCTTCTAACTAGTTTTTTTTTGGAAGGATCATTCTCATTCGGTTTAATATTTTATTTTGGTAGAGGAGGAAGTTTTTCAACCTTGCTCGTGATGTCTTCTACGGATTTGATGAATTTTTCAACTTCCGCTGCCGAGCAAAAATACTGTTGGATTCTTTCTTCAGCTAGACCTAGATGGTTGAATAGTCTTTTTAAAAACTTTACATGTTCGTAGGTATTCATGTTTCCATTTCCAAATTCACATTCTCCCTCTTTTCAAGAAATGATAGCGACTCCATCAGCTCCATTTAAGAAACTCTCCATAATTAGATGAATTCCTATTCTTCCCGTACACCTTACTCGTATTAAATGAAAATTAGGGGAATAAGATTTTCTCATAGTACCAGTTAAATCGGCTGCAGAGTAACCTCATTTTTCGCATCCAAAAGCTATTATTTTTCTCTCATTTATACTTTCTGTCATTGATTATAGCTACCTCATTTTTTAGTTTTCTATTTTTGTTGATTCTTTTTGAATACTGTCTATTTCGCTCTTTCCGATTCCTTTGATTTCAGCTTCGAATTGCCTATCTCGATAATATTTAAGATCGATCGCTCTTGCTGGGCAGGATGATATACATACTCCGCATCCCTTACATTTCATTTCATCAACATGAGCAATTTCGTCATCACTTATGCTTATTGCTTGATATTCGCACAGTTTTTCACATCTATGGCATCCTAAACATAAAGTCTCATCGACTTCAGCAATGATTAATTCTTGGATAATAGTTTTATGAGAAAGTAAGGCAGCAGCTTTGCTAGCAGCAGCTAGGGCTGTAGAAACGGAATATGGGATGTTTTTGGGTCCTGCTGCGCATCCACAAATATAAATCCCAAGATTTTTTGTTTCTTGCGGCTTCAAACAGCCATGAATTTCAGTTAAAAATCCGTTTGGACCTTTACTTAAACCTAAAACTTCAATAGCTTCCATAGTCCCTTTTGAAGGATTCATTCCAGTAGATAATACAACCATATCAGCTTTAATCTTAATAAGTTCCCCCGTTAAAGAGGAATAAACGCGTACCATTAAATTATTATCTTTGTCCTCGGTTATTTCACCTACTTTTCCCCGTATCATTCTAACATCAGCGTCTCTAATTTTTCTATAATATTCCTCGTTGCCCTTATCAGTAGTCCTAATATCTATATAGAACATTACAACATCCATTTCGGGATACTCTTGTTTTAGTAATTGAGCATTTTTGAGAGCAACACTGCAGCACACAAATGAACAATAAGGATTCGCTTTTAGCGATCTAGAACCAACGCATTGTATCATCACAACAGTTTTAGGTGTTTTTCCATCTGAGATTCTATATATGTGTCCTCCAGTTGGACCAATTGGGCTAAGCATACTCTCTATTTCGATCTGAGTAATAACATTTGGAGAAATGCCATAATTGTATTCATTAGTCTCAATAATTGGATATTCATCGAATCCTGTAGCAACGATAACAGCCCCTACTTTAATCTCAACAATTTCGGGTACTTGTTCAAATTCTATTGCTTCTGCGGGGCAAACTCGTTCGCAGTTTTTACAATCAATGCACACATTTTTATCCATAACAGCATATTTTGGGACTGCTTGAGGAAATGGGATATAGATTGCCCCTCTTTCACCAATCCCATTATAAAATTCATTCGGAACTTTTATAGGACATTCAGTAGTACACAAGCCACATCCGGTACACTTGCTTTCGTTCACATACCTTGGATTTTTGCGTATCTTAACATTGTAATTTCCCGTGATACCGCTAAACTCGATAATATCGCTATAGGTGAAAAGTTCGATATTAGGATGTTTTGAAGCGTTAACCATAATAGGGGCAAGAACTCATATACCACAATCATCTGTAGGGTAAATCCTATCAAACTGTGCCATCTTACCTCCAACGGTTGCTTGTTTTTCAACTAAATAGACTTGTATCCCGTGTTCCGCTAAGTCTAAAGCTGCGTTCATTCCGGCAATTCCCGCTCCTATAACTAATGCAGCTCTTTCTACGGGGATCTCCTTGTAAGGGACGCTTTCTAATTCCCGTGCTCTATTTATACCAGCGCGAACTAATCGTTTTGCTTTTTCGGTTGCGTTTCCTTTATCACCTTGATGAACAAACGAGCAGTGCTCTCTAAGATTTACCATTTCAAAGAAGTAAGGGCTTAAACCTGCTTCTTGTAAAACAGCGCGGTAAGTAGGTTCATGAATCTTAGGAGTGCAAGCTGCTACGACTATTCGGTTTAAATCTAGTTCTAGAATGTCATTTTTTATTATTTGTTGTCCAGGATCGCTACAAGTGAAATTGTTGGTCCTAGCGATAACAACATTAGGTAATGGTTCAACAAAATCTCTAACAGCATCACAATCAAGGTGGGCTCCAATATTTACACCTCATCTACACACATAAACTCCAATTCTTATCTTGTCAGTGGTCTGTTTTTCAGACAATTAATTCACCTTTAGTTAAAACATCACCAAAATAATAAATTGCTTTTATTTCTATTTTTAAATTTAATAAAACCCTTTTGTGTTTGGAAATTATTGGATTAATTTATTTTTTCTGGTTAAGCTGATAAATTCTAATCAAATCTGTCATTGATGTTTAGTTATATATCTATGAACTCAAGATTTTTATCACATTAAGTTTTTTATCGATTTTTCATTGGGTCTAATTATGGTGGAGCAAGAAGAAAACAAAAAAGAAGAATTTGCTAAAGAATTTATGACCGAGGAAGGCTTGAAAAGTAAAGCAAAAAGAATAAAAATCATGCGCATTATCGATAAAGTTGGATACGATAAAGAAAAAATAAAAGTTGCCTATCTCCGGTCAACTATATCTGAAAGAATTCACCATGAATAATTCTTAATTTTTTATCGCGCAAAAATTTTTTACATAAATTAATTTAATGATTGTTTATAATAGAACTTAGAAATTTTATATAATAATAAGATTGGACTTTGAGAGACATAGAAGATTTTAGAACTGATATAGATGCCGTTATAGAAACTGAAAAAAAACGATTTAAAAATCCACAAAATGCTGAGAAAGTTCTAGAATTCGATTTATTATGGCGAAATGTACTCCAAGAAATTCAAGACTTAAGAAGGCAAAGAAATGACCTCTCTAATGAAATAAGTCAGTTCAAAAAATCAAGTGAACAGGAAAAAGCAAATAACGCAATCGAAAAATCAAAACAAATTAGAGAAGCAATCGATAAACTTGAAAAGAAAAAGATTGAATATCTTGAGGAACGAGAAAAATTTAGATATATGGTCGGAAACTACTTACATAAATCCGTTCCAATTGGAGAAACAGAGGAAAGTAATGCGATTATTAGAGAATTTGGTGAGATACCCATATTTGACTTTAAACCATCCTCCCATGTTAACATTATTCAAGATATAAATGGAGCCGACACAAAGAAAGCTTCTGAGGTAGTAGGATCTCGATTTTATTACTTGAAAGGTAATACAGTTTTACTTAATTTGGCACTCCTTAGATATGCTTTAGATAAATTAATTAGTAAAGGGTATGAACCTTTATGGACGCCTTTTTTTATAAAACATGAAATAATGAAGGCTGCAGCAGAATTAGCAGATTTTGAGGATCAATTATATAAAATTAATGACGAAGATATTTTCATGATTGCTACTTCAGAACAAACTCTAGCCGCATATCATTACGATGAAATAATTGATCCTGATTTATTACCTCTAAAGTATGCCGGAATTTCTTCCTGTTTTCGGAGAGAAGCGGGTTCCCATGGAAAAGACACATTAGGTATCTTCCGAGTACATCAATTTGAGAAGGTAGAACAATATGTTTTCTGTAAACCGGAAAATTCATGGAGTATTTTTGAAGAATTAATAAATAATGCTGAGGAGATATACAGAGAATTAGAAATTCCATATCGAATTGTTAACATCGCATCTGGTGAATTAAACGATAACGCTGCTCAAAA
>JAGXNP010000185.1 GCA_019894885.1 Promethearchaeota archaeon
GGAATACCCATCGTTGACGCTACTTCTGAAGGTGAATCTCAATCTGCTTTTATAGTCGAAAACGGTGATGCTTGGGCATGTGCTTCTCAAGACTACGATACATTACTCTTTGGTGGAGAGAGGTTAATACGAAATTTTGCTGTTAGCCGGAGTAAGAAACTTAAAAACACAACCGTTACCCTTGATATCGAGTACATATCCCTATCAAAATTTCTTGAAAATTTAAACATAACTCGCGAACAGTTAATAGAAATGGGAATACTAATAGGAACTGATTTCTATCCCGGTATTAAAGGGATTGGACAGTATAAAGCTCTCGAACTTATTAGAAAGTTCGGTTCATTAGACAATATCATAAATAATAAAATTAAAGTTGGAAATATAGAAATTCATGTGGAAAGAAGCACTATTGAACAAATAAAAGAGATCTTTTTATACCCAGATATAAAAAAAGACTATCCAAAAATAATCTGGGAAAAAATTAAATACGAAAAAGTCGAAGAACTTCTGATAGAACAACACAATTTTTCAAAGCAAAGGGTCGAAAACGCGATTGAACGCTTAAAAAAACAGACTTCTTCCAAAACCCAAGTTTCATTAGATAGTTTCTTCAAAAAAAATTAAAATCTACTTTATAAAAAAGCAAAAATTTTTACAAAATCATTCTTTCATATTTTTAGAATACTCAAAATAGTATTAAAGGACTTAATATGTCAACAAAAGAGAACGACAATAACAACTCAAATGGCAATGATAATCTAAAAATATCTTTACGAGTACAAGAGGCAAAAAAAAGGGATATTGGTCGAAATATAGCTAGAATTGATCAGGAAACCATGGAAAAGTTAGACATAAAAACAGGTGAATACATCGCCCTAGTTGGAAAGAAAGAGAGTGCTGGAATAGCTTGGCCCAGTTATCCTCAAGATAGTGGTTTAGGGATCATACGCATTGATTCTAGATTGAAAAAGAATATTGGAACGAATATTGACGAAACGATTCAAATCAGAAAAGCAAAAACACATTCCGCTCAAAATATCGTTTTAGCACCAATTAGTGTTAAAATAAAATCAAACCCAAGGTTTGAAACCTTCGTTAAACGAAAATTGAGTAATTATCCCGTTACTATTGATGATTTTATATTTATATCAATAGGTATCAGCCGGGAAATTACTTTTAAGGTTATAAGTATGAGACCTAATGGAATTTGTACTATTAAACCAGAGACATCCCTTCACATAAGTGAACACATTACTGAAGATGAAGAGCGGGGGGCAGATTATGTTACATATGAGGATGTTGGAGGTTTAGATCGTGAAATACAAAGAGTTAGAGAAATGGTTGAACTCCCATTAAGACATCCATCATTATTTAAGCGTTTGGGTATTGACCCTCCAAAAGGTGTTTTATTAAGAGGTCCTCCAGGGTGCGGTAAAACTCTATTAGCTAAAGCCGTAGCAAACGAAAGCGAAGCTTATTTTATTTCAATCAATGGCCCAGAAATAATGAGCAAGTTTTATGGTGAATCAGAAAAAAAATTACGTAAAATATTCATTGATGCTGAAGAAAAAAGCCCCTCAATAATTTTTATTGATGAAATTGACGCTATCGCACCTAAAAGAGAAACGGTTACAGGAGAAGTTGAAAGAAGGGTTGTAGCTCAATTGTTAGCATTAATGGATGGGTTGCATAGTAGAGGTAAAGTGATAGTAATCGGTGCAACAAATCGGCCCAATAGTTTGGATTCCGCACTAAGGCGTCCAGGTAGATTCGATCGCGAAATAGAAATAAAAGTTCCAAATGAAAAAGGGAGAAGAGAAGTTTTCCAAATTCACACGAGAAATATGCCTCTCGACAAAAAAATTTCCTTAAAAGAATTTGCTAATATTACTCATGGATTTGTAGGGGCTGATATTTCTGCTGTATGTCGAGAAGCAGCAATGGCAGCACTTAGGAGATATCTCCCAAAGATTAATTTAGATTCAGAAATAATAGATCAAGAATTACTTGAACAAATAGAGGTTACCAAAGCTGATTTTGAGGAAGCTTTAAAAGAAGTAATGCCATCTGGAATAAGAGAAGTGTTTGTCGAAATACCAAATGTTACATGGGATCAGATAGGTGGATTGGGAGATTTAAAGCAAAAGTTGATAGAATCTGTTGACTGGCCTTTATCTCATCCTAAAATATTCGAGCGAATGGGAATAACTCCTCCAAGAGGAATTCTGCTTTATGGGCCCCCTGGATGTGGAAAGACACTTCTAGCTCGGGCAGTGGCACACGAAAGTAAAGCAAATTTTATATCAATTAAAGGACCTGAATTGCTATCAAAATATGTTGGAGAAAGCGAAAAAGCAATTCGTGAAGTATTCCGAAAAGCTAAAATGGCAGCGCCCTGTATCATTTTTTTTGATGAATTTGATTCGATAGCTCCAAGTAGAGGTAGACACACTACCGATTCAGGAGTTTCAGAAAAAGTTCTCTCGCAATTTTTAACTGAGTTGGATGGATTAGAAGTAAAAAAAGATATTGTAGTGATCGCTGCTACAAACCGCCCCGACATTTTAGACCCTGCTTTAATAAGGCCGGGGAGAATTGATAGGATACTACTCGTTCCCTCTCCTAATGAAGATGAAAGAGAAAAAATACTAGAAATATTTACTAAAGGCATGCCTTTAGCAGCTAATATTGATTTAATTGCGTTAAATAAGAAGCTAGAGGGTTTCTCCGGAGCAGATATAGAAACCTTATGTCGTGAAGCTGGTATGATTGCTTTAAGAGAAAATTTGAGAGCAAGGAAAATTTCTGAAGAACATTTTAAAACGGCAACAGAGTCGGTTTACCCGAGTATTACACCCGAAATAATTAAATGGTATGAAGGTTTTGGAAAAAAATTAAAAAGTAGAATTATTGAACAATCAAAAGAAGATCAGATGATTGTGTAATATTCCAAAAATTAATTTGTAGGATATTATTTTATATTATTGTAACAAATAAAATCTAATTTAAATTTAGTAAAAGGTGATTTATTATCGAAAACCACAGATGGAATCAAAAACCTATTGTAAATTCTTTAATTGATATTTTGATAAAAAATAAAGGCGAAATTTTAGATAAACGTTTAGAAGAACTACTTAAGAAAGAATTCCCATTTATTCAACCACTCATGTTGGAAGAACTTCTAATGAAGCTGGAAAGTCGAAGTATAATTAATGTATTTAGGGTTTCAAAAACGAAAAAAATGATTGTGCTGAACAAAAGAAATCAAGAAATTAGAAGTGAAATAATGGATGGTTTAAATTGAGTGGACTTTTTTCCAGTTAATGCATTCTTGAGCTAAAGTTGCGTGTTCTGTTGGAGATTTAAATTTTCTTTCTCGTATATCTACAAATATTGGATAATTAACGGCATTTCCCATTAATAACATCTCACCAACGCCAAGGCTTGAAATCATATTAGCGAATTCTTTAGTGATTGCTTCAGAACTGTCCATCAGATGCTTTAAATCGTAAGGATTTTTAATATTTAGAATTAATTTCGAATTGGTTTGAGATAAAGCAGTAGTACTTAACTTTTTAGGTCTTTGACTTATTAAACATAAACATGCCATAAATTTCCTTCCTTCTCTTGCAATTGTTTCAATAATATATTTTGAAATTGCTTTAGAATGAGCTGCTTCTGGGCAGAATTGGTGTGATTCTTCAATTATCAATAAAAAAGGAGGAATCTCATTCATTCTTCTTAGATAAAACAAACGAGTACATATATAATCGACGATTATCTGTTTTTTACGAATTGAAATTTCATTTTGAAGATTGAAGATTGATATTTCTCCTTGCTTCACAAAATTATTTATAACTGGATTTTCTTGCGGTCCGAACAATTTTAACCTGTCTAATTCAGATAACCATCCTATTAATGCTTGTTTAGTATTTTTACCGCCTTCTGAATCATTTTCAATTTCTTCAATAATTTCATTAAGTGTATATTTTTTTTTAAAATCATTATCTTTTCTCAATGTCTTAATGTATTTAGCTAATTCTCTTAATTGAACATGAGAAATTTGCTCTTGATATTTTTTAAAACTATAAGCACCTAAACTAGGGGTTGAAATTTGAAAGTACGAAGTGTCTACAACTTTAACTTTACTTTTTAACGCAGGAATATTTTTAAGATAACTATATTCACCGTGTACATCAACCATAATGATCGCTGGTGTTCCATAACCGTTTTCTCTTGTTAATAATTCTTCTATCAATACTGAAGTAAGATAACTTTTACCTCCTCCCGAGATTGAGAGAATTGCAAAATGTTTGTTTAGTAATCGATCCATATCGATAAAGGCTTCGATGTCAGATACTTTAACTTTTCCGACATTTAATCCATGTTTACGATTAATACCAATAAAAACTTCTAGGATTTCTTTTTCAACTAAAAATACTTCTTTGCCTGGACTTGCTGGATACATCATCCTCTTTATCCTGCTAAACTCGGTTTCATTAGAATCATTGAATTCTACTATTCCTAAGTTTCTTACAATTGCAATCGCGTATTCAAAATCGTCACTAGGAAAGAGTCCTTTTAGAATATTTGGATTAGTTTCGCTGTTATAAGCTTTAATTGTAAGAGCATCAGAGAAATATTCGTTTAAAATCACAATTTTTTCAATTATGCCTATTAAATAGCCTTCAATAGATTTAGTATATACAAATAATCCTTTTTTAACAAGTAATCCACCAGTTCTCTTATTTATAACAAAAGGATACTTTGAAACATCAGGTAATTGAAGAAAATTAAACACTATACCAAGCTTTAAAGACATTGCATTTAGATAAGTAAAAAGATTAATAAATATAGATAAGAGACAGAATTTACTGATTTAAAAAGAAAGTATATTAGAAAAAAAATATGGATGAAATAACGTTTAGGCTCTAATTTTCCAATTTTCCCATTATTTTTAATAGTATGAAATAACCATTTTTCCAAAAGTAAATCATAAATAAAGTGACCGCTAAAATCGCAAAGAGCGAAATTCCTGTGAATAAAATCCAATTACCAGCTGAAAATGAGGCCAAAAATGCAGAAAAAGGTGAACTCTGACTAGGACCAAGCAATATCTCTTGAATTATAGCGATTACAATACCTATAATAATTGCCATTATGCTTATTAATAAGCCCCCAGCTGCGATTTTAACATCTATGCGATTTTTATACTTTTCTTCAATTTCTCTTACATTGAAAATGAAGTGCAACACCCATTTTCTTCCTTTTTTAAATAATCCGAAGAAAAATATTAAGAGAAAAAACAACCCTGCTAAAATTCCAGCGATAATTGCGATTTGGTATCCTAAGGTTAATCCTAAGAAAGATTCTAATTTCCCAGTTGGCATGATAAAATCAAATATTGACCAGATACCTCCAGTAATGCAAATTAAGCAAGAAATAACGATAAAAATATAGAATAATTGTCCTACTAATCTTTGCTTTGAAGGATAAATTTCGTTAGAACTTGAATATGATTCTTCCATTTTTTCCACCAATCTATTTTATTTAAAAAATTTATAACATTCTAATTATATAAAATTGAGTATTTTAGCTTAAATTTAAAGTAAAGAACTTGAAGTGAATGCATTAATTGGTTTCTTTATGTTGGAGCGTTTCGATGTATGTTTTAAAGAAATATTTTTCATCTAAATACGAATATAAATTATTTGACATTTTGTAAATCTCATTATATACCTTCTGATGAGATATATTAGGAATCCATTTCTTATCCACCTTACAAATATTCTCAGCAGCTTTAATAACATCAGGAAACAATCCGGCACCTGTTGCTGCTAAAATTGCCGCTCCTAAAGATGTAGCTTCCTCAATTACATTTCTTACACAAGTTATACCTATAACATCAGAGTAGATTTGATTCCAAAAATCTGAGCGAGACCCACCCCCAGTTAACTTTAATTCTTTTGGAGCTATTCCTAACTCTCTAAAGATTTCAACATTTTTTCTTACTTCAAATGCCACACCCTCCATAATAGAACGGATAATATCTCTTCTTTTATGACCTAATGATAAACCGTATATTAAACCTCGCGCATACGGATTCCAATGAGGTGCTCCAGCACCAACTAAATGCGGGATGG
>JAGXNP010000186.1 GCA_019894885.1 Promethearchaeota archaeon
CTTGAAGGAGTCTCTTTTGAAATCTTAGAAAATGGGACAGTATATTGGTATTTTTCACATAACTTTTTTATGCCTTCGCAATACTCAGACTTTGAATTCATCATAAATAAACCTCTGAATTGGGAGTTTATCTACGCCCTAGACCCGACCCTTCTTTCTCGTCCTTTTGAAAATGGAAATGTAGGTGATTCACTATTAAAAATTAATAAAACAAATGCGCTTTTCCCGGGTTGGTGGTCATTTAAAGCAAGATCTCCAAATTATCTTGATATCGAAAATACAAAGATGTTAAAACAAGGAGAATGGACTCATACATCTTTTATAACTGGAGAATCAACACGAATTAAAACACAAGTAAATTATAGTGGTGAAGTCCCTAATGATATTGAGTCTACAGAAGTAAACTTAACGATCTCTGATCCCGAAGGAAATCGGTGGTATTCAGAGGTTAAATCACCCTTGTTAAATGGAAGTGTGTTCTTTTCTGAATTATATTTTGATGCATTAAATACAACTGGAGGACAATATGATTATACACTATTCTGGTCTAATGGGACTTCTCTAGGAGGATTAAACTCTAGTTTTTTAGTATTACATCAGAGTTCATTCTCCCTTATTAAACCTAATGATGCAATTTCTGATTTTCAAACTGACGCGTTTATTGGAGATATTATACCAGTACAAGTAAAATTAAACGATTCCGAAAACAACTATTTCATTTCAAATGCAAATATTTCATATAATTGGACCTTGGGAACTTTAGATTTTGAAGAAGTTGGTTTAGGATTTTATGAGACTATTTTAGATACATCTGATTTAGTATCAAATGGTTTTTATGAGATTTTAATTGAATCTTCAAAAGTAGGTTTCTTCGATTATAATTTGACTTTGAAAATTAACCTTAGAGAGGAAACTAATGTTCAACGGCTTCAGTCTGATTATAATATTGAGTTACACGCAAATAGTACTATAAAATTTAGATATTATTCACTTTTAGATGATGCTGGAATTAATGGAGCAAATATAGGTGTTAATATATCAAATCCTGACTTTTATAGTATTGAAAATCCATCTGAAGGTGAATATAATATTGAATTTGATACTTCATTTACCGATAATTTAGGTATAATTCAGCTTAATTTCAATTTTTCAGCTCCTTCTTTTGAACCTCAAATGCATATTTATCAATTTGAGATTATAGAACAAAGTGTCAATATTACTGCTTATGTTGATAATGTAGAAATTCAACAAAATTCAATTATTGAACTTACATATATGGAAGAGATAAATATCTCTACTCAAGCTAGAGCCTTGATTGATGACGATCTATTAATGGGAGGAAATTTCACATGGAAAATTAATACTTATGAACAGACTTTAAATGAATATTCGAATTTTTGGTATAATACTTCAATTCAAATTAATCCATCAATTTACTCTCCTGGATTAAATTTAATTGGGATACAATTTGAAATGGAAAAATATCGAACGGATATATTCTATTTCCAATTGTTAGTATATGAACAACCAGTTAATTTATCATTATACTTGAACTCTCATCAAATTTCAGAAGATCAATTAGTTGAAGTAATGTTTAAACAAAATGTAACAATTTCTGCGAGAGCTTATGGTAATATAGATATGAATTATATCGACGAGGCTTATATTTCTTGGAATAGTGAATCTTATACTACGAATTTCATTGAATATGGAGCCAATTGGTATAATTTATCCTTAACTTTTTCAGCGACAAATTTCAGTTCAGGGATTAATACTGTTTCAATTAAATTCGAAAAGCAAAATTATACTACAACTTACTTTTCATTTCAATTATTAGTTAGAGAGCAATTGACACAACTAAATGTATCAATTAATAATCAATCTATCCTCGAAAACGCTCTAATTGAAGTAATGTTTAAAGAGAATATAACTATTGCCGCACAAGCATATGCGATGGGAGAGGAAATTTTTCTTTCCGGAGGAAATATAACTTTAATAGGTGAAATGTTTACTTTTAACATTGAAGAAAATATATATTCTCCTACATGGTTTATTACTCTTATTATAATAGATGGAGCCTATTTTGATTTAGGAATCAATACTGTATCTGTTAAATTTGAGCAAAATAATTATAGTGAAGCCTATTTTTCATTCCAATTTTTTATAACTGCAGAAACAGTTAATTTGTCGTTATATGTAAATTCACAAGAAATTGTTGCGAATAGTTTAATTGAAATTACATATTATGATGGAGTTTCATTATCATTACGAGCTCTCTCAAATGTAGAGAAACTTTTTCTTGATGGGGGTAGTGCTATTTTTGTTATTGGGAGTTGTAATCACGATTTTATTCAGTATGCTAACCATTGGTATAACATATCTATTCTATGTAATTATTCTCATTTCGAGTTAGGGATTAATTCTGTCTATGTTAGGTTTCTACATCCGAATTACACATCTTCAACCTTATATTTTCAGATTTTAGTTAAGCAAATTGAAATGAATGTTGATACTATTGATTTTCAAGATTCAATTGAAAGCTATTCTGGAGAATCCTTAGTCATAAGAATTAATTTGACTGAACTTATTTCAGCCAATTATATTGAGAATACTACAATCTCATATTCATGGGAATTCGGATTAGGTAATTTTAATGAAGTAGGAAATGGAATTTATGAAGTTGAACTTGAAATCCCCGATAATATCCAAGGAAATTTTAAAGTCACTTTAATTATTTCAACTGACAATGTTCTTTATAAAGCAAAACAGACTTCTTTTATTGTTGTTGTTTCTCCAAAAGAATTACCAGATATCGTAATTTGGATAATTGTAATAGGGTTATCCATATTAATAGGGGTTCTAGGTATTTTAAGCTTAAGATCTTATGTAATTTTACCACAAAGAAGGAAAAAAGAGGCGGATTTATTGTCAAGAACCCAAAAATTTAAAGATATCCAGAACATCCAAGCCGTTGTAGCAATTCATCGATACAGTGGAATTCCACTCTATTTAAAAAGTTATTCGATTTTGGAGAAGCATAAAAAAGAACTTTTTTCAGGTTTCATCCAAGCTATTATTACCGTTGGAGAAGAAATGGTAGGTAAAAGAGAAGTTAACCATGATTTCACCAAATTTGATAACTCAGATGGTAGTAGATCGATAATAGAATTAGATTTTAAATATTTTTATTGCCTAATCTGTGATCGTCAAGATTTACGAATGATTTTTATACTCAATGAAAGAGCTTCAAACCGATTGAAGAAACTGATATCGGATTTATCACTAGGAGTCATGCTCGATCTTTCACAGCAAATTGAAAACTGGGACGGCGCCATTCATGAATTTGAATTAAAATTGCCTCCTATCATAGCAAAATATGTAGAGTTATATTATAAAGACGCTTTTAAAATAAACAATGCTGAGTATATTGCCAAATTAAGAAAAGAAAGCGAGTTAAGTTCAATGGAAACACGTATTTTAAATGTCATATATTCAATAGCTAAGAGTAAAAAGGAATTTCATTTGGATACAATCTTTGAAGTCATACATGAAAAAAATCAAGATTTGATAATAGAAGCAATTGAAACTCTAATAAACAAGCAAATTATTATGTCATCAAATAAATAACTACTTATTACTTTTTTTGCATTCTTTTAGCTATATTATGGGTATTAATAATAAATTAAAGTTTCAATGCGTACATTGTGGTCAGTGTTGTCTTGATCAGAATACACTTGTAAATACGACATATAAAGATATTCTTCGAATAAAAAATGGATTACATCTAACTATCGATGAAGTAATTGAAATTCTAGGCTTTTATGTATTTGATCAACCACCCTCTGTAAACGAAATAGATCGAATGGTGGTTCCACCTATACAAACCGAAAGAGGAATGGCATTTGTTGGCTTGAAAAAAAAACCAAACGGAAAATGTTTTTTTTACGATAAAGCCGAAGAAAGATGCTCCATTTATGCATTTAGACCAGGATTTTGTAGAACATTTCCTTTTAGATTCACAATTCGAAGTGACAAAAATAAGAAAAAAAGTGAAATCAACATATTTTACACAGAAAAAGGGATTCAATATTGCCAAGGCATAGGAGAAGAATATCCTTATCTTGATTTAGAACAATGGATAAAATTAGGTCGTGAAGTTATACAAGATTTATCGAAAAATAATCAATTAATTAAAACATGGAATAGTAAAGTTAAAATAAAACAGATTTTACCCACAGCTAGGAATTTCATTCTGACTATTTTTAATATAGAATAGAGTTTTAATACATACGATTAGATGTAATGAGAAAATGCTAATAATAACCAAAAAAGCATCCGTAGTTCGATTTTAAAAGCAATCTTATCATTTTTCCAATCGAATGCATTAAAACTACTTTTATTTTTAAACATATTAAAGTTTTGATTCAAAAAGTTTAAAAATCCAGATATTATATTCAAATCATTATCCTTTAAGCCTAATAATTGTAAACTCAACAATCCTCTAGCAGTTTCAGTAATGTTTTCATTAAGAGAACCGTTAGGTGATACTATATTTTTAAGCTCGTTCAAATATGATTCTTTTAAATTGCTGAAATCAATATTCTTATCTAATAGTCTCATAAGTCCTAGAAAAAAGAAAATATCTGAAGCTGGTTCAAATCCTTCCAAATTGAATACGTCTACTTTTTTAAGCGGTTCTATTAAATATTTCTTATCGGTTATTATTCCTCCATTTTTTTCAAGCAATTTTAAGCATAGAATTGTAAAAAAATTTAGAATTATCTTTTCAGGAACAAAATTAGTGAGTTCATTTTCAAGGAACATTTCAATATCTAATAAATCAATAATTTCACCATTATTTAACATATTTAATTCATTTAGGATTGACAACCCATAATAAATATTAATTGGGTTTGGAATATGATACCTTCCTGTGCTAAAGACTCCTCCATTTACATAATTACTCATGATATTTTTGACATATCCCGTTTCAAATTGATTTCTTACGCCTAACATTTTAAGTATATTAATACAATAAAAGAGATTCTCTAAATCTAAAAATTCAGGTGAGGAATTAACAAAATTTATTAACTGATTTACATCCATTTTAATCTTATCTATAAGTGATTGGCTCACAATGGGAAAATCTAAGAAATTAGATAAAATCGATTTTGATTCATTTTGATATACACTACTCTCTCCCCGCTCTCGACTTATGGGCTGTTGAAGAACCTCTAAATTATCCACACGAGCGTCTTGTAAGCGTTTTAATATATTATCTTCAGACATATCATCTTTAAATTCTTGAATTTCAAATTTTTTTTTCTTGAATGTTAAATTCGACGGATTGAAATAGGTTTCAATTTCATTATAAAATGTTTTGAATCTTTTCTTGTTCTCTTCTGATATTACCAATTTCTTTCTAAGTATTCTCAAGTTGCTAAGAAACCCTCGAGGTAATAAGTCAAATAAATCCAAATTTTCAAGAATTTTGTCATTAGCATCGATTATATACTCTAAAATTATTACAAATAGATGCTTATTGATATAATCGTTTATCCCAAGTTGTAAGAATGAAAGATAATTTGTAAAAATACTTCTCTTAAGTAAAAAAGAGTCTTGGAATAAAACATGATTAGATTTAACTTCATTTTTAGATACTCCAATCGTCATGAACGCAGAATTCGTAGCAGCTATTATTTGAAATATTGCACTATTTATATTTTCCTCTGTTTCATTATCGATAATCTCGGAAACATTTACTTTTTTAGAAATTATGAGATCTCTTATGTAAGATTCATAAATCTTATACAGCTTGTAGATATCATCTTTCAAAAAATCTACTATATCGGTTATGATGTTCACTATTTCATCCATTATTATCCCGCTTGTCCACGTAGCTCATAAATATTTAATAATATCTGTATTAAAAATACTAATTACAAATAAATTTACATTAAATTAGATAATTATTATTTTTTCTAGTATTTATTACTAAATAGATAAGATCAAAAATTCTAGGATTAAAGTAAAGAAATTTTTTAGATAAAAAATGTGTTTTACATAGAGAGATGAATAAGAAAATTTACGATATTTTGGCACTAGATTATAATC
>JAGXNP010000187.1 GCA_019894885.1 Promethearchaeota archaeon
GATTCTAATTATTTAAACATGAAAATTTTAATCGTTTCTGGAACTCCTGGAACCGGAAAGACAACAGTTTCAAAAAATCTATTAAACTACTTTAAAGCTAAAGTAATTAGCTTAAACGAATTAGCAATTTCAGAGAAGTTAATAATAAATTATGACACAGAAAGAGAAACGTCAGTTATCAATGAAAAAAAATTGGTTCGCTATGTAATAAAGTTAATAAAATGTTATAATAAACTAGATCTAGAATTTCTAATTATCGAAAGCCATTTTTCTGACATTGTACCCGGGCAATATATCGATTATGTTATAATTTTAAGATGTGATCCCGATGAATTATGTATCAGGTTAAAGGAAAGGGGTTATAAAAAGGAAAAAATTAGAGAAAATGTCCAATCTGAAATTTTAGGAAACTGTGCAAATTATTTCTTGAATAAACAATTGAACAACCCTATATTGGAAATTGATACTACAAATAATAATATTGATGTAATTACTAAAACATTACTAGGAATTCTTATGGGGAAAATAGATGCGAATGAATATATCATTGGAAAAATCGATTGGTTAGAAAAATTATCTCAAGAGGATCGTTTACAGCTATTTTTTGATTAGTAAATCCGGATTAAAAGAGGATAAAAATGAAATTTGAAATAGTAAATGTTGATGCATTAGCAAGGTTAGGACGAATCAGTGTGAACGGTAAAGAGATGATTACTCCTAATCTATTTCCCGTAGTACATCCCTCCAGAAATATTATCGCACCACAAGATCTAAAAACTTTCGGAGCAGAATGCCTTTTTACCAACGCATACATTATTTATAAAAGTGAAAAACTTAGAGCTCAAGCTCTCCAAAAAGGACTCCATAAGCATCTGGATTACGATGGGATAATTGCAACAGATAGTGGAGCGTTTCAACAATATATGTATAATAAAGACTCTTTTGATATTGATGCTACCACCATAGAAAGATTTCAAGAAGACATCGGCTCAGACTTCCCTGTGATTTTAGATATTCCAGTACAATTAGAAGATAATTATGAAATCGCAAAAGAAAAAGTTAATACAACTATTGAGAGGGCAAAAGATAATATCTCGAGGAGATCTCGGCCAGATTGCTATTGGTTTGGTCCGTTACACGGAGGATCACATTTCGATTTGTTGAAAGAAAGCACAATTGAAATGAGTAAATTAGATTTTGGAATCTACGCAGTCGGAGGAATTGTAAAAGCATTTTTGAATTACAGATTTGACCTCACCACACAAATATTATTAACCGTAAAGCAACATATTATTCCTAACAAGCCAGTTCATATGTTTGGGTTAGGATTACCACAATATTTTTCATTAGCTGTAGCATGTGGTTGTGATTTAATGGATTCGGCAGCGTATGTCTTGTTTGCTAAGGAAAATCGGTATTTTACCTTATCTACCGGCACTAGGAAACTTGAGGAACTAATAGAATTTCCTTGCCATTGCCCAATCTGTGTAAAATATAAACCCACCGAGCTTATGAAGTTCGAAGAGGATTTGAGGATCCAATTACTGGCTAAACATAATTTATACTTATCATTCTCAGAATTGAAAACAATTAGACAAGCGATTAGGGAAGGGAATCTTTGGGAGTTAGTAGAACAAAGAATTCGTAGCCATCCCAATTTAGTTAAGGCAGCAAACTTAATAAAAAGAAACAAACCATTTTTTGAAGTTTATGAGAAAATTTATAAAAAGCATGGAAGACTTTACGCATCTAAGGAGAGCGTAGATAGACCCTTAATTTATCGGTACGAACAGAAATTATTAAATAATTATCGTCCGCCTAAAGATGTTCAATATTTTATAATTTTACCTGAATTAGATGTTAAGGGTAAAACATCTCCTACGATTAATAAATGGTTAGATGAAATAAACAACAACGATTTAATTAAAAGAGAACAGATTCATTTAGTATTTTACTCTATTATTTACGGCCTTATCCCATACGAGCTAACTGATTCGTTTCCAATGGGACAATACGAAGTAAGTCCCATTTATGGCACAAATGATAGTAGCTATCAAAATTCTATTGAAACAGCTAAAAAGTTTTTAGATAAATATTCGATTGTTTATGAAAAATGTGGACTTCTTATTCCTGATTTTTATCTTAACCAATTTGAAGAAACAATGTATTTTCCAGAAAATCATCCCATTCGTGGATTAAATGCTATTTTAAAGAGAGCGTATAAATCAAATTTTTCTGCTTTTAGCCAAATTAAAGACATTTTACATTTTTTTAAGGAAAAATAAGATATGACTATATTGGATACTATTACCGCAAAAGGCCACCCACTAATTCAATGTACCCATACCACGACTATTGAATTAACTAAGGACACTTATCTCACGAAAAATGGAACGTGCATATTAGGAATAGAGGCTTCAAAAGCTTGCTACAATCTAAATCCCCTCCTAAAGAAAAAAATCATAAGCGGAGAAAGGATTCAGGTGATCATAAAAGCGGGGGATTTTATTGATTCTTTTTATGGTTTTGGCAATAATAATTTAACACTCCTCAACAAAAAAGATATAATTTTTCGAAAAAGTGATTTTATATGCGACAGAACGATTTTGATAAAATGTTCTAAATCCTCAAGCGAACTGGACAGAAATATCATTAAAAATATAATCAATTCCAAGGAACGATTTTCAATTATTTTTAAAGTTAATGATGCAAATGGGTAAAAGCAACAAGGAACAGACACAATTTATAAAGATTAAACAGGAATCTGCTGAGAAATTCCTCAAATTACTAAAAACAAAATTATCAAATGAACCCTTCCTCGATAGAAGAATAAAAGTTAAACACGAGGGCGCGTATGTGTTTTTTCCCCTAATATATGATATAGAAAAAGTAAAAGTGTTAATTGGAGGGATATCAAATCATTTAAATTTTGATATAGTTAGTGCTGAGGGAATTACTGAAGATAATTACAAATATCGCTCTATTGAAGAAGTTCTCGTAGGTGAATTACCAGAAAATATTTTGGAATTAATTCCAAAATCTTACGATATTATTGGAAAGATAGTTATTGTTGAATTCGACCAACTAAACACAATTAACGATAAAAATCTCGTATTTTATAAGAAAAAAGTAGCTGAAGCGCTGATAAGCGTAAATAAATCAGTTGAAACAGTTTACGAAAAATTGAGCGAAGTTAAGGGAAAATATAGATTAAAAGAGTTAAAAGTTATCTATGGGGATGACAATCCAGAAACACTCTATAAAGAAAACGAATGTCTATTTAAATTAGATGTAAAGAATACTTATTTCACCCCCCGGTTAGTATTTGAAAGAAAGCGTGTAAGTTCAAGTAGTTTTAAAAAACAAGAAACTGTTGTAGATATGTTTACGGGAGTTGGCCCATTCTCGATTCAAATAGCAAAAAATAATAATGCGAAAATTTATGCCTTCGATGTCAACCCATCTGCCTACAAATACCTCATTGAAAATATTGAAAACAACAAAATGAAAGGAGAGGTAATCGCTCATAATATGGATGTTAAAGAGCTTTTGAATCCTGATAGCAAATTAGGAAATTATTTAAAACATAAAATCGACAGAATTATAATGAATTTACCGGAACAATCTATCAATTTTCTTGATGTTGCATGTTTTTTGATGAAAAAACCAAGCGGAATATTACATTTCTATCAATTCTGCGAAAAACCAAATCCCATCAAAAAAGGAATAGAAAATTTAAATACTAATTTGAAAGATAGTGGATGGTATATCGAAGAAATTCTGAACTCCAAGGTTGTTAAACCGTTTTCTCCTAATTCAGATCTGATAGTTTTAGATTTAAAACTCAAGTTTTTTACATAGTACTTATTTATATGAACCATAATTGATTAGTTTATTAATAAAATTAAATTATTTACTTTGAAAATTGAAGAAAAGTTGAATAATGATATAGATTAACTAGTTTTAGAGTATTTGATTAAATTTAGAGATTAAATAAGATATAGTATAAGAAATATTATAGAAGAGTAATATTTCATTTAAAGCTTATTTATTGAAATTGTCATTCCACCATCAATAATTAGGTTTTGTCCAGTGATATAATCTGCTGTTGGAGATGCCAAAAATACCGCTAAGTCAGCTACCCATTCTGCTTCACCTATCTTGTCAATTGGAATCTTTACTTTCCTTGTTTCGAGAAATTGACGAATTAATTTAGGATCATTGTTATATATAGGCGTAAGGAATACTCCGGGACTTATAGCGTTCACGGTTATGTTACTTGGACCCAATTCAAGTGCAAAAAGTCGCGTAAATGCGATTAGCGCAGCTTTACTTGCGCTATAAATCCCAAGCATAGGATTATGACCATTTGGAGTTCCTGCAGTCGATGCAATGTTAATAATTTTGCCTGAAATGGGATGGAACTGCTTTTGACGTTTCATTCTTCGAAAAAATGCCTTGGTTACATTTAATGGGCCTTTAACATTGATTGCAAATACTTTATCATAAACCTCTTCTTTTGCTTTTAAAGCAGTGTAAAGTCCACCATCGATACCAGCGTTGTTCACAAGTAAAAAGACATTATCAAATGTTTCAAAAGTCTTTTTAGCCATCTCGTTTACTTCCTCAGAATTTGAAACATCGGCTTTAACTAAGAGAATCTGAGTATTAAATTGTTTCAGAACTAAATCGCGCGTTTCTTCTAGACCAGATTCATTAATATCATTTAAGACTAAATTTGCTCCTTTAGCAGCAAAAGCAACTGCCATTTTTTGACCAAATCCACTACCCGCTCCAGTAATTAGAGCCGTTTTTCCTTCTAAAAACATATCTTCTGACAAAATTTTTTACCTCTTAGAATTATGGAATTTAATTTACAAGAGTTTTTTAGATTATTTTTATTCTACATTGAATTAAATGTTATTTAAAAATCTTTAAAAATTAAAAAAGGAGTTAAGAAAATATAAAATAAGAGGGTTAACCGTACAATCCACGGTTTTTTTTAAGATTTCCGATTACCTTCATCGCTATGGGTGTTTCAAAAGCGATATCTACATCCAGAACGGCTGGTTTTTTAGATTCTATGGCTCTTTGTATAGCAGGCTTAATATCCTCTGGTTTTTCTATTTTTTCGCCGTAACAACCGAAGCCTTTAGCTATTTTAGCATAATTGGTTGGCGGTAAATCTACATCGCAATATCTTTTCTTAAATTCCCCTTTTTGCTTGCTTTTAATCATCCCCCACGCGCAATTATTAGCAATAATTATAATGATGGGTAAATTTAGGCGAACAGCCGTATCAAGCTCTTGAACATTGAACATAAAACTACCATCTCCGTTAATGCAAACAACTAATTTATCAGGATTAGCAATTTGAGCTCCTATAGCGTGAGGGATACCTGTACCTAAGTGACCCATCGTTAATGGAAAATAAAGAGTTCTTGGATCGCGAGGGAAATTACTGATTAACCCAAAAGTAAAAACGGCGATGTCTCCTCCATCGATGACAAGTTGAGAATCAGATTTTATTGAATCCAGTACTTCGTAAACAAGGCGCTCTGGTTTCATAGGTAGCTTATCGTATTTCAACAATTTTTGAATCGTTAAAGCGTCGTTTTTTCTGAGATCTGTAAGATAAGAATTCCATTCGGACCATTCAGAAATTTTTTCTTTAGGAAGCGATCGTTCCATTTCTGCCAGCAACTGATTTATTACGACCTTAGCGTCGCCAATAATAGCAACAGATACTTTTCTATTTCGACCAATCATTTCCGGGTCAATATCGTTTTGAATAACTTTCGCGTTTGGATTCCAAATGGGCGGAGCTCCGAATAGAATTGAATAATCCCATTTAGCACCGAACGAAATAACGACATCAGCTTCTGATACTGCTTTCCGATATGCGTTTGCAACAAGAAATGACCCAACATATGTTTCACTGCGAATATCAATAGCACCAACACCGTTTATGCTTGTTCCGCAAGGAATTTTGTATGTTGTAGATAATTTTTTAAGCTCGATAGACGCATCTGAGGCGTGAATTCCTCCTCCCGCAACGATTAATGGATTTTTTGCAGTTTTTAAAATTTCTATCGCAGCCTTAATC
>JAGXNP010000188.1 GCA_019894885.1 Promethearchaeota archaeon
ATTCCGTTCATAATAATCTGTTCATACTCTTCAACTTCACTATTAGCGTCCTGGATCATGTGATCGTATTTTCTATTTAACTCTTGGATTTCTTCAGCTTTTTTAGCTCCTATTTCATCAATTTTAGGTTGTAACTTCTGTTTTTTAATTTCCAACTCTTTAAGTTTCGCTTCTAATTGTTCGATCATTATATGCTCTAAATAATGTAGATTGATTAAAAATTTAATTAATTAATTTTAAACACACTCTTAAATAAATAAAACTTTATAAATTTTGAAATCTCAATTCATGATTAAAGGAATATTTTCCTGAAGAGTTATTTTTTCTTAAAGAAATCTAAACATTTTAAGTGATGGAAATGAGTGACTTATTGTGCGTGTTTGATGTTGGGACTACAGGGTCAAGAACTATTATTTTTGATGTAAATGGGAAGGAAATTGCCAGAGCATATAAAGAATATCCCGTTGTTAAGCAACCAGTTGGTGTTTCAGAACAAGATCCTAAAATATGGTGGAGGGCTATCAAGAATACCTGTAATCAAGTTGTCAAAAAAATAGATCGAAATGATATAATTGGGATAAGTGCTGGAATTCTTCGAGGAAATTCATTTATAATTGATAAGAATAGAGAAGTTTTGCATCCGTCAATATTACCGATGGATGAAAGAGGAGTAGACCTCCAACAAGAAGGAGGAATGAGGTTGGCGATTTCTAATATTTTATGGTTAAAAAATGAGAAACCTGATTTATTTAGTAAGGTATATAAAATAATCTTTACAGAGACATATATTTATATGAAGTTATGTGGAAGTGATTTACTCATCACGGAACCTACAAGTGCGATTAATGGAATAATGAATAGGAATACATTAGATTGGGATTCTAATCTTGCTGATAGATTTGATTTACCAGTGGATTTATGGCCTGAAATTCATACACCTGGAGAAATACTAGGTGAGTTATCTAGTGAAGCTGCGGGAGAACTTGGACTAAAAAGTAAAATTCCTGTAGTATTAGGAGGAGGGGATCAACAATGCTCAGCTTTAGGAATGGGCGTAATTAATCAGAATCAAGCTAAAGTAACAATGGGAACATATACCTTTGCACACTTAGTAACTGGTGATGAACCAGCTCAACCTCCCGAAGGAGATATCCCGATATTCCCTGTACCACACGTTATTAAAGGAAAATGGATGTTAGAAGGAGTTATGCCCGGAACTGGAATTGCATTAAAATGGTTTAAAGATAATTTTTCTCGATTACAAAATAAAGAATGTGAGGAAAAAAATATTAACACCTACGATGCCTTAACTAAAGAAGCGGAAGAAGTTACTGCAGGGAGTGAAGGGTTATTGTTTATCCCCTTACAAATATTTAGAAAGGGAACCATACACGGTTTGGCATGGAATCATTCCAGAGGACATATGATCCGTTCTATACTAGAATCTGCGGCATTAAGTGCTCAAATGTACCTAGGAATGATAGAAGCAATAGCTCGCACTAAAATCACAGAGGTAAAGGCAGATGGTGGAGGAATGAACAGCGACTTATGGGCCCAGATTTTGGCCGATGTGATGAATAAAAAAGTTATTATCCCAGAAGTTAAGGATAGTTCAGCTTTAGGTGCTGCTATTTTAGGATTTTGTGGTTGTAAGAATTATAATAGTATAGATAACGCAATTGAAAAAATGGTCAGATTTGAAAAAGAATTCAACCCGGATAAAGCAAATCTAAAGGTGTATAAAAAACTTAATAGGTTATTTATGCCGGCAATTTTAGAAATTTATAGAAAAAAGCGGGTTACTAAAGGAATTTAAACTATTCATGTGATTATAAACCCGAAGAATCTGGGTTTTTACCAACTATCCCTCAAGTGTCAATGTACGTTATTTTATTTAGGAATTGGAGAAATTGGTTTAGACTTTCATCATGCTAAGACTCTTGAAAAGAGAAATAAACAGGTTAATGAACTTAAGAAAATTTTTGATCTGACTGTTAATTATAATAAACCTTATGTTCTTCACGTTAGAAACGCTTCTGAACACGAGTTTGATAGAGGTAACTCTAAGCACCGTTATATTAAAAGGGATGGCGCAACGATATGTTAAAAATTTTGTTACCCCTTTTTAATTTGATATTTGAACAAAGATTAAATTAATAGAACACTATCATAAAATAAATTCTATATTAATTTAATGAAACGCTATGCCCAAGAAAATCAACATCCCAGAACCAGAAGTAAATCTAAAATTTATCGATGTTCATTGTCATCTACCGTTTCCTCGACCTAAAAAAAACGATAGATTACCGTCAGATGAGCAGCAATATCAAGAATTCTTGAATAATGGGGGTATTTACTTAATAACCAGCTCGATCGATAACCATACTCTTGAATTAATCCAAAATTTTATTAAAAGAAAAGAGAAAATTGGTTTTACTTGTGGTTGGGCACCCCAAACTGTCACCTACACACCTAAATCCCAATATGATATAGAGTGGAAAAAATGGGTTGAATACATTCAAGACAATCAAGAAGAGTATTTAGCCATTGGAGAAATTGGCTTGGATTTCCATCACGCAAAGACTCTCGAAAAAAGAGAACAGCAAGTTACAGAACTAAAGAAAATATTTCAATTAACAAAAGAGTTGAACAAACCCTATGTTCTGCATGTTCGAAACGCTGCTGAACACGAATTTGATCGGGACCACCCTAAACACCTTTATAATAAAAGGGATGGGGCAACGAAAGAAATTCTTAGCATAATAAAAGAATTTACCGTAAATCCTAAACGGATTATGTGGCATTGCTTTTCAGGTCCAGATGAGTATGGAATATTGCTTCCCAAACAAGGATACACTTTATCTGTTCCAAGTTCAGCTTATGGAATTAACAAATGGCGAAGAGTAATAAAACAGTCTCCTTTGAATGCTTTAGTTACAGAAACTGACAGTTACTACCAACATCCTTACCTAAGAGGACCAATAAATGTGCCTTTAAATGTAAAGTACTCAATAGCGGCTATAGCTTATACGCACAATATTTCTCAACTAGAAGTAAGTAAAATAACCGTAGAGAATGCGATAAAATTCTTCAATTTAGAAGGTAAAATTTAAGTGTAAATAGGTTGAATTTGATTACCTTAATTTTTTAAGTAATTTATTTTATAATTTTATGAAATTCTTCTTTTTTTAATCTGTTTTTGCGAAATATTATCATAAAATTCTATTTAAGATGCAAATTTTACATCAAAGTTTTTAAAACACAGCACTAATAATAAAAATCAGTCTAAATTTCATTTAAATATGATCAAAAAACTTTCATTACTAAGCAATTAAAAAAATTAAAATTATTGTGAAAAAAATGAGAAATTATAATAAAGCTTTAATCATTGGAGCTGTTCTTCTTGTTGGTGGTGGTTTAGGATTCATTATCTACGGTTTCGTATCTGCAGGGAGTATCGAAAATTCGTTTAATTTTACGTACGAACCAAATTCTCCCGATCCTATAGAAGATCTTACCTTCAATGCTGACATCGGAAAAATTCTCTTTAAGTATAATACTTCTCCAACGCCCTCTTATGCAGAAATCGATGTTAATATAGAAATTACCGGTTTGTATATGGAAGGAAAGACATATGAGAATTTCTTTAATCCAAGTACAGAATGGTGGGATAACGTGACTACAACCTTTAATCTCCAAACTCTAACAGATGTTTGGTTCGATCCATCGCATTGGTTTAAATCCTATAACATTACTGTAGCTGTTACTTTAAGAACAGATGTAGTATACGATCTTACTGCCTTAACAGCTGTAGGATCTATTGAAATGCAGGTTCCCGATGGTGTTATCTTAAATGGAACATCCTTGACTTCAAGCACGGGCTCTATCAAATTGAACACATTAGGTAACAACGAATTCCAAGGGAAAGTTAGACTCGAGAGTAGCACGGGTAGTGTAGAATTTTCTGCTGCTAAAACTAATTTTACTCGCGGTTTTAGAGCTCTAACATCAACTGGCTCATTATCGTTAAACTATACCAATTGTCTAATGGGCGATAACTTAATAGGGACAGTTTCCACAGGCAGTGTGAACTTTAAGAGTTACAATATGGTATACACAAAAGACATTAGTTTAAACCTTATGACATCTACAGGTAGTATTGATGCGGATCTTTATCAGTATATAACTATGGGCGCAAATGTAACTGGTAGTTGGGAAACTTCCACAGGAAGCATTAATGTGCTTTATAGAGACAATTTAAACAACACTAATGTTAGATTCATAAGCTCAACTAGCACAGGATCAATTAATTATACTCCTCACGCAACTATGGAAATCACCAGCTTAGGAAGCGTTTATTCTACCTTAAACTACGGAGATGCGATTTATAGATATCTATTTTCATTAGATACATCAACTGGCAGTGTAAATGCTGACGCTCAAAGCGCTTAAGTGATTGTTTTTTTAAAATTTAAATCTCTTTTTTATTTTCTTTTTTTTTAATTAAATCTTTTAACAAATGAAGGCTTAAATTTATCATTTAATACTCATAAATGATGAAGCTAAAATATCCTATTTAGTAAAAGTGAAAAATAAATATAATTTGACTTTCATATCAATATAATCTATTTTAACTTAACTTAATAATAAATAAAATGGGATTCAAAGATTTAGTATTACTAAAAGAAAAAGACAACCGAATTCTATTGATTTTTGTTGTTTGGATGATTGTTGCTCATATACTAGAGAATTTTCTTAAAATAAGTACAGTATATGTTATAATACCCTTGCTATGTTGTACTAGTACGCTTCTTGTAATCTCTTATGTGCAAAAAAAAGATTTAAGTCAATTTAGTTGGAAGCAGTATGTAGGAATTTTCTTACTTTCTAATTTTTTTGGCATTGTTCCTTATTTTCTTTATTTATTAAATCTCATATATGCTGTAATCTTTATTATCGTATTCCTTATAATAGCATTGATTCTATATTCATTTGTTCCATTTTTCCATCATAAAGAAATTTTCTTCTATCCTATTAGTTTTATAATTTGGTTTCTGGTTTTGGCAGTAGCTTTTACTTTTTTTCTTTTATTCATTCCTTCATTTATCCTTTACAAATCCTATAAAAAAAGGGATAAAGTAGAAGTAAAAATCTCAAATTATAAACATCCTAAGTTCTGGCAATTGCTAGAATTTTTAGGAGGTACCATAATTGGATTACTCATTATATCGTTAACCTATACAATTTCATCAAACCTAATTAATATATTTGGAGAAGTTGGATTTGACTTGCCAGGAATATCAACAGGGATACTCGGATTCATGACGTTAGTTGTCTTTTTAACCGCTATTTTACTTTTCTTTAGAATTTTCAATGCTTGGATGGGATTATTTTGTGTAATTGTTGGTTTTTATGGTTTTTACCTCATGATTAAAGCGTTTTATGTATTAAGCTTCTCGGGTGGAGCGGTACTTGAATTACTACCAATTCTATTACCTTTTAGCATAATAATTGATTTTGGGATTTTTATCATAGATCTGTTATTGTTCTTATTCATTTTTAGCACATTTATAAAAAGTACAGAGTTATTAGGAAAAAAGAAAGCTTGGAGAATCGATGCGCTCTTACTATGGTTTTTGATCTCACAAGTTTCATACGAATTTATTAACATCGTCTCTGGCGAGGATATGCTCGGGATTAAAAATGGTGTAGCTTTTTCATTTTTTATTTTAGTTGGTTTTGTGGGGATTTATGGTTTAATTTTGTACGGAAAGGAAGTAAATAAGTCAAAGATATTTCTTTCCAGAAAATTTATACTATTGTTTTTCATTCTGGGCTTCTTAGCTTTTGCGACTTTTACCGTAATAACTGGATTATTACGTGATCTAATTCCGATCTTAAGTTTTTCGGTTTCTCCTGTTTTTTATACAGCCTTTAGTTTATGCTTTTCAATCGTGGTAATTTCAGGATTAATCTCCTACTACATTAGTGAAAAAAAAAGATCGTTGGATGATGAAACAAGTTTAAATAAGATCTAGACAATAGATTTATTATTAAAAATAGTACTAAAAATGTGAGAATATGGCAGATATCTATATAATAC
>JAGXNP010000189.1 GCA_019894885.1 Promethearchaeota archaeon
TCAATATCCAGGGATATATCCTGATTTTCTAAACCTTTAATCATGATCTTTGGTTGATTGAGTATAACCCCTAATTTTGTTACTTTAACTTTATCTTTAGTCGCAAGAATCTGAATATCATTTAAATTTTTCGATTCAGTTTCTATAACGAATCTGCCAACGGTTTCACTAAAAAGCAACTCATCATCTCTTAAACCATTAGTATTATAGCTACTCAAATCTAAATCCGCTCCTAGCTTGTTCTTAAAGCACATTTCAGCAATAGTTACAATAAAGCCTCCTTTATTTACATCGTGGTTCGCCTTAATTAAATTTTTATCGTACAATGCTGATATGAAATTCCATCTAGCTTTTATCTTATCTTCATCAACTTTAGGGGGAATCCCTCCTTCAAGTCCATGTATCACCGAATGATATTCTGAACCACCAAGTTCAGCTTTTGTTTCGCCAAGAATAAGAATATCATTTCCTGCCTTTTTAAAGGGTAATGTTATTATGTTGTTATAACCATCAATTAATCCAACAATCATAATTTGAGGTGTCGCTTTGATTGCTGTCTTAGTAACTTCATCCTCGTTATAAAAAGAAACGTTCCCTCCTACTATCGGTATTTTTAAAGTTCTACAAAAATCGTTCATTCCTTCCACAGCTTTAGAAAAATACCAGAACGATTCTGGTATCTCTGGATTGCCAAAGTTACAGCAATTAACCATCGCCATGGGCTTCGCTCCACTAGCAATGACATTTCCGCATATTTCTACCAGTCCTCCTTTAGCTCCTTCGTAAGGGTCTAGATAACAATGTTTAGAATTTACGCCTACACTCGAAGCTATGAATTTGTTTGTTCCTATTATTCTTAACACTCCCGAATCTCCATTTCCACATTTTACCACCGATCTTACACCGACTTCGTGATCATATTGGCGATAAATCCATTCTTTACTACAAATATTTTCGGAAGCAATCAGTATTTCTATTATTTCTCCGATTTGCTTGTTTGGTTCGGGAGTAGGTTGAGCGAGCAATTGATCTAAATATTCAGGTCGCTTTTCTTGCCTTTTAAATGTTGGAGATTCAGAAAGTGCTTTTGCAGGGATATTTACTACAAGTTTCTCTCCATCAAAAATTTTCAATACTTTTGAATCGTCCGTTTTCCCTATTACTGCGAAAGCCATTTCATACTTTCTAAACACATTAAGAACAGTTTCTAATCCTTCTGGTTTAACAATAAATGCCATTCGTTCTTGAGATTCAGACAGCATTATTTCGTATGAAGTCATACCTGGTTCTGCTGTAAAAACTTCTCTCAGATTTATTTTTGCTCCAGTATTACCATCTCCAGTCAATTCACTAGTTGCGCAAGTGAGACCTCCTCCTCCTAAATCTTTTAAACCTCTAACAAATCCCGTTTTTACAGCTTCTAAAGTAGCTTCGATTATCATCTTTTTAGTAAAAGGATCACCAATTTGTACTGCGGGTCTATCAGCTTCGGACATTTCAGTCAGAGTTCGAGAAGCAAACGTTACTCCATGAATTCCATCTCTCCCTGTAGAACCTCCCATTAAGATTATATAATCACCAGGGTTATATGCTCTACTTGGTGCATGTTTAAAATCTTCTATTGTGCCTAGGCCTATACATGCGACATTGACTAAACAATTATTTTCAAAACTATCGTCAAATTCAACTTCACCACCAATCGTAGGAATGCCAGTACAGTTACCGTAATCAGCAATTCCTTTAACAACATACTTAAATAACCATTGAGAATGTGAACTACCCGCTAAACGGCCAAACCTCAAGGGATCGAGTAGGGCAATTGGTCGAACGCCCATACATAGAACATCACGGATAATTCCACCAATCCCTGTAGCAGCACCATGATAGGGTTCTATTGCCGATGGATGATTGTGAGATTCAATACGAAATGCTAATGCGTATCCATCCCCTATATCAATTACTCCCGCGTCTTCTCCGGGACCTGCTAACACGTAGTCGTAATTCGCCTCAGCATCCTCAAACAGTTTAAGTTTCGGACGAGAAGACTTATACGAACAATGTTCGCTCCACATCACATCAAACCCACCTAGTTCTGTTATGGTAGGATCTCTATTTAAAAGCTCCTTAACTTTTTCGAATTCATCCTTTGCCATTTCAACGCTTACTTCTTCTCCGTTTACATTTACTTTCGTCATTAAGTTAACCTCCGTTTTATAAATTCAATCATTGACTCAAAAAAGATTCTACCATGAGTAGTCTGTTTAGGACTAAGGATCGATTCAGATGCGCGTTCAGGGTGTGGCATTAATCCCACGCAGTTTTGCTCAATATTACAGATTCCTGCGATACTTTCTAAAGAGCCGTTCGGGTTTGCTTCTGATTTGAATCTACCGTCCTCAGTTGAATATTTAAATACTATTTGATCGTTTTCTTCTAACTCCTTTAGGTTGTCAGTGTAATATCTTCCTTCTCCGTGAGCAATGGGAATTGCAAGGACATCGTCTTTCTTCATTCTGTGAGTAAAGGCAGTTCGATCATTTATTACCTTAATATTTACCCATTTGCAAACAAACTTTAACGATTCGTTTTGTAACAAAGCTCCAGGAAGAAATTCCGCTTCGATTAAAATTTGAAAACCATTACATATACCAAGAATTGGTCTACCGTCCTTTAACATTATTCTTGCTTCATCTAACGCGGGGCTATGAGCTGCTATAATTCCTGCTCTTAAATAATCACCAAAACTGAATCCTCCTGGTAAAATTACACCGTCAAATTCAGCTTCTTTAAAGTGGTTATGCCAAACTAAACTAGTATCGACGCCTACAACATTCCTTAAGACATGGACTGCATCTAAATCGCAATTTGCTCCTGGAAATTGAATGACAGCAATCTTAATAGTCATAATTTCTTCACATTTATGATGTTTAAGTTCTGTGTGACTGGATTAAATATTCTTAAATCGTTACACATGTTTGTAACAATTTCCTTAGCATCTTCTTCATTGTTTGCCTTCAGAATGAGTCTTAAATATTGACCAGAACGAACTTTAGACACAATATCGTATCCTTTTTTTGCGAGCAAATCTCTTTTTATGGTTTCAGCCACAGGATCACGAGCAGCAGGCTTATTTTCAAGAGAAATTTCGATTATAAATTCCATTTGATCCATTTATGAAAAAAAGTTGAATTATAATTTTATTAGTTCTTATTAATTAATAAATAATTTTCTTCTATGAAATGCGACAAAAATAGGATTTTTTCAATCTATTAAAATTTAATACATTTACTTGAGATGTAAATTAATAGGCATGCATAAAGCTTACAAGCACTAAAAGAAATAGAGCAAAAAGATTAAACAGAAAGCTGTATTTACCAAGCTTCGGTAATTTTTCGTCGGAAGGGCGATTGTTGTTTCTTTTTGGAGAAAGCATATCTATAATTAATACTATAAAACTCGAGATAAATAATCCAAATGTGAACAATAATAAAAGAAAACTAAACATTATAAAAAAAATACAGTAAAATCTTATATAAATCTTTTCCTAGGAGTTACAAATAATTAGCTTTTTTCAGATTCTCTTCGATTCTCTTCTTTACATCTAATACTTCTGCTTTAAATTCATTTCCAGTGATTTTTTGGTAACTCTTCATATATCTCTTGGCAAGTTCTACTTTAATCTCGGGAGCTATTGGAGGAATTTTTTGATCTGGGCTGATATTGGGGAAAATATCCGGATATGTGTCCATTAACCAACTTCTGAAAATTTCTTTATCCAGAATTTCGGGTTCTTCACCGCTTTCAAATCTTTCGCTATAACTATCTGCAATCCAAAATCTAGAAGAATCCTGAGTATGAATCTCATCAATTACCAATAATTCTTCATCCTTTATTCCAAATTCGTATTTCGTATCGACTAATATTAAGTCATTTTTAAGGCAGTAATTTTGAGCAAATTTAAATAGCTTTATCGATGCGTTTTCCATTTGCGTATATACTTCTTCATCTACTAATTTATCTTCTATGATCTTTTCTCTGGAAATATATATGTCGTGCCCACTCTCCGCTTTTGTGGAAGGTGTCAAAATAAAATCGTCTAATTTCTGATTTTTTTCTAATCCTTTAGGTAAAATAATTCCCGAAGTAGCTTCTCCTTTAGTATAACTACGCCATGCAGACCCAGTTATGTAAGCCCTTACAACCATTTCTACAGGAATCATTTCACATTGATGAACAATGGAGACATTTGGATCTGGAATATCTATTATATGGTTTTTTACTATATTTTTAGTTTTTTCGAACCAGAAAGATGATATTTGATTTAGCATTTGACCTTTAAACGGAATTGTTGTAATAACGCGATCAAAAGCTGATAACCGATCTGTAGCGATAATTATTCTCACATCGTTTTTTATATAATTATCTCGTACTTTTCCCTTATAGAGTCTCCCTAATGATTCAAAATTCGTACTTTCTAAAGATTTGTCAAATTGATTTCTAATAATATCATCTAATTCTTCTGATGTCATGGTTATAAAAAAGATGAAATGGCATAAAAATCCTTTTTTTCATTTCTATTGGCTATTTGTTAACCTAAGAATAAATTAAAATAGAGTGATTTTAGAGTTTGCGGTATGAGCCGTCATAAAATTCTTCTAATGTATATTTGCCTTTATTCTTTATCATTTTTCTTATGAAAGCACTCGTCAAATCTACATTTAAGCTATTTAAAAGGCTAACAAGATATATAAAAACATCAGCGATCTCATCAGAAATATTTTCTAAAAGGTCTTTGTCGTTGTGTATTGTATCAAGTGAAAGGTCTTTAAACAAAAATATTTCGGACAATTCAGACACTTCAATACCAATAGCTTGAATTAAATTTTTAGGATTATGAAATTTCGTCCATCTACGCTCTTTAACAAAGCGTTCGATTTCTTCTTTGAAATAAGAGATTGTAGTATTATTATCTTCGAGTTTGGAATTCATAAACACGCAACAAACACTTATAATAGTAGTCCGTTAAGATATATTAACCAAGTGTTTTAATAAAATCACATATTAACTCGTTAATGACGTCCTTACGTTGAGCAGGTGCGAAGTGACCCGCCATATCTAAAATTTCCAACCGAGAATTACGAATTTTTTTGTGGAGTTCCTCTGACATTTGTTCTGGAGCAAAATTATCTAATCTCCCAGCGATAATCAAAGTAGGGCACTCAATTCCAGAAGGATCATATACATTAATTTCATTAATCATAGTAAAGATCTGGTCCTCGATGAGCATGTATAATTCATCTTTAGTTAATTTCATTCCATTTAGAGAATCAGACAATGATGTTAAAATATACGGGATAATTTTATCCAAAATGTCCTCAACTGAATTTGCAACAACCTCTAAAAAATTCATACGGATAAAATACGGAAGCAAATTATAAAAAATGTTTCTTATAACATTATCGATCATTATATAACCCGAATTAAGCAAGATTAGAAAATTGACGTCTTTGGGATGAGTAATACTAATCAATTGTCCAATCATACCTCCTACAAGAGAGTGGCCAATAATTCCATACCTTTCATTAACATTTAGGTAAACCAGGAGATCCTCAAGATCTCTAATTATATCATATCTAAGGTTTTTTGAAAGATTAAGTTTTACGGTATGATCGCTTTTCCCATGCCCTAACGCATCAAAGGCTATAATTCGATAATTCTTTCTTAACATTTTAATTTGTCCTCTAAAAAATGAAGCTGAAGAGGCGAAACCATGAAGTAGGATTATAGTGCCTTCTGTGTGATCCTTACTATCACCGTTAATATCTTCGTAATACAGGTTATAACCTTCTTGGTTTTTAAAGAAGGGCATGGTATCACAATTTTAATTATTGGGTTTAATTTTGAAAATTAAAGTACAAACAAAAACTTTACTAAAATGAAAATCATTTAAATTTAGACGGTTCTTCTGAAAAATTTAAAGAACTACTAATCAGAAA
>JAGXNP010000018.1 GCA_019894885.1 Promethearchaeota archaeon
GAGTTAATCACACCTGAAATTTTCATTGAGCGCAATAAGGATAAACGCGATAAAATTTGGTATCACGCGCTATATTATTTAATTTATGAAGCAGAAGATAACTTAGCGAGTAAGATATTATTATATGAAATGTTGAAGGAAGTTACGAGTAAAAGTCCTATAGATCCTATTCCAGAAAACCAGTTTTATTTTGGATTAGGTTATATTTTAAGATTATCACTTAATGATAAACAAGTTATTAAATACATCAAAGGGGGTAAATTTAAGGTTAATGTAGGTATAGTAGGTATGAGAGATCTTTTAGAAGAATTAGGTGAACCAATAAGCAGACGACCTATTCTTAAAGATGATGAAAAAAAGAAAATGTATGAAGAATTTTTAAACGATGATTTTTTCGACCAGATTTGATGGAATAAAATTGTAATTTTACAGAGACTGTTTTTGATAAAAAAAATTATATATAGATTCATAATATAATTATATACTTACCATTTAATACAAAAAAAAATAGAAAAATTAGTGGTTAGTTATGGATATAGTAGATATTTTACAAGGTAGCCTTAGTCTAATTTTTGTTATAATTTCCTTTATTATCGGAGTCACAATCATCTCCAAATATGGTAAAAACAAGAATAGATTGTATATTCTAGTAGGAATCTGTTGGCTTATGCTGTCCACTCTTTGGTTACCAGAGGCAGCTTCATTTCTAATGAGCTTATTCATTCAACAAACTCTCAGTATAGAGTTGTATTTCATTATAGGCAATGCATTTTTTCCGGTTGCTTTAATTTGTTGGGTTATTGCTTACACAGATATGATCAATAAAGAGAAACAAAAGCTAGCTGTAGGGCTTATTTTAATTTTTAGCATTATCTTTGAAGGGCTGTTTTTCTATAATTTCTTTTTGGATATTAATTTAATAGGTGTGATTAATCCGTTAAGACCATTTAGTGCAGATTTGGGTTATTTCTTAACAATATTATTGTTCATATCATTTCTAATCTTATTTGTGTCTGGTTTTAAGTTTGCTAGAAAATCAGTAAATTCTGAAAATAAAGAAGTTATATTAAAAGGGAAACTCCTTCAATATGCATTTATCGCTTTTACTATTGCCGCTCTGTTAGAGAAAACAGCAAGATCTATTCTGATAGGAACGGTTTTTGCTGATCCAACTATTCTTTTATTATCAGTGATGCTAGTAGTTGTGAGATTACTATTAATCTCAAGCGCGATTGCATTTTATGGTGGTTTTCTCTTACCACGCTGGATGAAGGAAATTTTTATGCAATAATTTTTTTTTACTTTTTTATTGATTAAATTCTTTTTTTTACATAATATAAGAATTTCTTCGCTTAGAAAACTGTGAATGTTAAAAAGATTAAAAATATTTAATTAATAAGCAGATATCATCCATATAGCAATATAAGATTATTCAAAGTCATGAAATATAAACCTTCTTTGCTTA
Source organism: Promethearchaeota archaeon (assembly GCA_019894885.1). GTDB lineage: Archaea > Asgardarchaeota > Lokiarchaeia > Sigyniarchaeales > SOKP01 > SOKP01. The sequence continues at coordinate 1,466 of JAGXNP010000018.1, forward strand.
TTATCGGAAATTCAAATGTAGGAAAAAGTTCAATAACAAGACTATTACTTCCAAATCCAAGAAAGTTTAAGGGTAAAGCAGGTAAACAACCAGGAAGCACACTCATGATAAAATCTATTGAATTTCCTCAAATGCCCTACAAAATCGTAGATTTACCGGGATTTGGCTACATGAAAAGTCCAAGCCGTCGAAGAGAAGAACATTTGAAAAAGCAGTTAATTATCCACATTGAAAAACATCATAGTGAATACTTCTTAGGTTTGGTGGTTCTAAATATTACCCGAATTGAGGATGAGTTAATTAAGTATCACATTCAAAATACAACCACGATTCCTTTAACAATTGAACTAATCCAATTCTTAAGGGAATATGGTTTGCCTCTTCTTGTTATTTTAAATAAAATCGATAAGGTTTCTGTTTTTGATAGAAAAAGAATTATATCTTCAATGATTAATACGATATATGATTATGGGATTCATTTAAATCAAGTAGACGAAGAAAAAAATAAAGATCAAAGTTTAGTACCTTTTTTAGAATTTTCTGCTCTTAAAAAGATTAATTTAGATATATTGAAAAGAAAAATTAATGAGCACTTACAATTCGGAAGAAGTTAAATCTATTAGTTTTATTACAATTTAGTTATAATTGGATTTTTATCCTTCTCCCAATTTACAGCAAACAAAAAATCCCTGCTTGCCTTATTTTTATATATTAGTGGAAAATTACTTTTTGCCTCGAATTTTTTCGCTAAATCTTCTAAATCTTCGTAACTCGGAAAGTAATACTGCATAGATTTTTCACTATTTAATCTCTTAGTTATATTTAGCGCCCGAGCTTGAAGAGTAAAACCCTTTATTTCAAAAAAATTGGGATAAGCTTTATCGATTATCTTGATATAATCATCTAAGTAATTCTCCGTCAAATTTAAATTTTTTACAGCAGTTAACCTTACTAATGTTCTACAAGTTAAAGAATTGATTAAATCTAGACTCTGTGTTATTTTTTCCCAGCCATTTTTGATCAGTGGACGACAAACTTTTTTATAAATTTCCTTATTTGGAGCCGGTAACGTAATATAGAGTTGTGAGGGCAATGAGCTTAATCCTTCAATCCTTTCGGGTAAGGTTCCATTAGTTACAATAAACGAAGTCATACCTCTATCACGGAATTCTTTAACTAAGCCTCCTAGATTTGGGTATAAGAATGGTTCGCCTTCTAGAGAAATAGCTGCGTGATTAGGTTTCAATGCTTCACTATGAGCTTGCATGATTTCATCAGGCGTGGTTAAAGATATATTGATTAACCTCACGATTTCTTCCCGAGAATCTATACAACATGATATCTCATCATCATACTTATAATTTTTTAACGATTCATCTGAGGGATGAATAAATTCTTGATTTTTTAAAAGATTTATAGCTCTTTCAACTTTGTTCTTACTAACATGAAGGCTCTTGGAAAGAGAATTTACACTATGGTCTTCGCTATTTTTTAGCATGTAATAAAGCATATCTACCATAATTTCATAATTTTCAAGATACCGTCTTAGAGGTAAATGGTTTTTAATAATATCTTGATGGTGGCGTATCATTTCATCAACGAGATCTTTGGGTTCGTCTGGTTCGACAATAAAATCTCTACTTAAATTTCCTAATTCATTATCTCTCCAGCAAAAAACACATTGTTGATTACAAAAAGGCATAGCGGGAGTAGTTTGTAAGCATCGATGACTTTCAACACCAAAAATACCCTTATAACAATTTCTATTATTTCTACCAGTCATCAGTTTTTGTTCTAACCAATGACAAGGTTTTATTGCCGTGTGTTTATTTTTTCCTATAATGCGATAAGTAGTTTTTGAATATGCTTCAACAAACTCATTAGTAATCTTATTGTCAATAATGTATGGATTCTTCATTCTCCAGTACCATATTTTTGTTCGTAGTCTAATTGATTGCGATTATAGGTTAATATATCTAATTTAGATATTAAAAATTATTATTTAGATTTATAAGTTAGTTATGAAAAAAAATGTGAATAGATAGTATTTTATTTAATAAATACAATTAAGATTACAATTAAAAGAAATTCTTGAATCCCTTATCTATAATTCTATACTCGAGCAAAATAAAGATATATTGTGGCGGTAAGACTTCATTTTTTTGTTTTTAGAAAAAATCTACTTAAAAAAATGACAACTAAGAAATTTAAGTGTTAAAAGAATTATGAATAATAATATAAATAGGATTTCTGAAAAATATCGAACTGAGTAAAAAATGTTAAATAAAATTAAAAGTCAGATGCTAAATTTGGGACTGAAATTTATAAGCGTGGATGATAAAATTGTAAGAATGATATTGGAAACGAGTTCTTCGAACATTAACGAAATCGTGTTAATGCCCGCTGTTAAGATTGTTATGAAAAAGTTAGTTAATCGACTTCAAAATAAAATCGTTCATGGTAGAGTTTATAACGGTATATTGAATGGAATAAAAGTAAGCATTATCCGATCTCAAGTAGGATGTCCTAACGCAGCACTCATGTTAGAATGTTTAAAGAGGTCAAAAGCGAAAATTATTGTAAGAGTGGACTTCTGTGGAGGACTCGAAAAAAATGAAGTTAGTATAGGTGATATCGTGATACCAAAAACAGCATATTGTGGTGATGGAACTAGTTCTGAATACATCAGAGCTAATCAAACTCTATTGAACCGATTAGAATCAATAACAAATCCACTTTCAACAACCCAAAATCTCATCGCTAGTCCGCAAACTATTTTTATATCTAAACCTAACGAAATTTTAAAAGAACTTCTTATTAGGGATGCTCGTGCTCTTTACCCGAGTAAAGTAAGAGAATTACACCTTTGGACTACAGATGCGTTATTTTGTGAAACATATGAATTTATACGTGCCTTAAATTCAATAAATATCAAAGCAATCGACATGGAATCCTCGATTTTATTTTTATTGGGGCAACTTTACAATCTAAAGGTTGCATCAATACTTTCCGTTTCAGATTTACCTGGAGATCCGCAGTACGATCTCCTTAAATCAAACGAAATTCATCCCGATATGGATGTTGGTATTAGTAATACAATCAAAATTCTAATAAATGTTCTTCCAAAAATACAACATTCTCTATGAAAACAGGATTATTATAAGCCGTTTAGTAATTTAGAGAAATCGGGTTCGTCAAAAAATTCGTTAAACTTTTTTAAAAGCTCAATATTTACCACATGTATTTTTTGATTTTTTTGCGTCTTAACTGATTTCACTAAATCTAATTCTTTTAATTTTTTTAAATGGTATTGGACGGTTCCAGAGTAGACATCAAGTTCTTCTCCGATCTTAGAGATAGCAATTCCTTCTTCCTTAAAAATTTCCTCAATTATTTTTGGAGTTAAAGGATTTATAAAAATTACTTTAAATTTATCATAATCTTCTGGAATATCAACTAAAAAATAATGTAAAGATTTTCCTATTCTTTTCGACCTTATGAGTTTGAAACGCTCTAAAGTCATAATATGTTTTAAAAATGGTGTTCTCGTTATTCCTAATTCTTCTTCGATTTTCTCATCTCTAGCATGAATTCCGGGATTCTCTTTTATAAATTCCAATATTTTTGCTAGTTTTTCGTTATTTAAAATTTCTAACTTTGTTCTTCTTTCATTTGTTACAATCCAACTTTTATCTTCTAAACTTCTTATTGCTAAAAATATTTCTTCCTTACTATAACCTTTCTTATACGCTAGTTTTGCTATACTTTTTGCGTATAATTTCTCAATAATAGGAAATTTCTGCAACTCTGCTTCAGAAGATACTTCGATCTCAAAATCGGCATCATACCTTTTTAATTTTAAGATATCTTTTGCAATATTCATGACATCGACCTCAATCTCAGTGAGATCTTCGATTAACGGGTCAGTTTCTATTTGTAATTCTCTTTCTTCTGCTTTAATGTCTTGCAGAGGAGTAAAATCTACGCGCCTAAATGTGCTTACCTCTAATTCTTTTTCCCTTTGCTTTTCTTTAGATTCTCTTCTTTTCTCTAACGACATAACTCAATGAATTCCTATTTAAGTTTCAGGCATTCTTTTCTAAAAATAGTATAAATTCTAGCTGTTGGGTATCATCCATATATTTTAGTTCTTCAACTAATTTATCATAATATTTTGGTTTAAGATTTGGAAGCTTGCGAATTCGTTCTATTAATTTATAGGGAATTTCCTCATATAATCCTTTTAACGCTTCAAAATACTTTAATTGTTCTTCCTCGGCTAAAAAGGCTAATTCTTTTAAAATCTTTTTACGTTCCTTTTTTGGGATATCAAGCTCTAATATTTGCTTTCTCAAATCTTTAGAGATTATATTAAATATTTTAGAGAAATATTCTTTAACTATTTTCTTATCTTTCTCATTTTTAACCGGTAGTAGAGATTCGTGAAGTCTTAATACAGAGATTTCCTCTTCTTTCTCTTCTGTTTTTTCAATTTCATGTGTTTCAATCTCAGCTTCTTCTTCTTTCATTTCATCGATAGAATTGTCTTCCTCGGGGATTTCTTTTAAGGGTTCCTTCTCAGGTTTTACTTTTACAGTTTCCTGTTCCTTGGGAATGATCTCATCTTCTACTTTTTGAAGCTTCTCTTCTTTTTCTAGAGAATCCTTTTCTTCTATAGTTTTTACTTTATGAGAAGGCTTGCTAATTGGTTGAAATTCTCTCATTTCTTTCTTGATAACGATATCTATAGGTTTCCCTATGAATAAAAGAAGTAATATCAGCGATTTTATTAAGATAAATATACCAATGCTAAGAAATGCAGTGGATATTGTCCCCAATATAAATATTCCGATTACATCAGCTAATGAAAACTCATTCTTTTTGCGGATTTTTCCCTTTAAAGCTAAATCTATAATTAAAATGGTAAGTGATATTACAATCATAGATAAATTCAGTAAAAACAAAAACATATTACTGAAAGATAAGTAACCACCAACAATCTTTTCATTGAAAGCTAATAAAATGATTATAAATCCCGCTTTTGCTGAAAAATTATTTATCGAGTTTTTTAGCTTAAGACCATAATTGTAAGTTTTATGATCTTCTCCTTCATGATAAACAATCGAATGAATTAGAATTAAAACTCCCTTAATTAATAAAATAACACCAGCCCCGTAAAAAATACTACCTAATATCCCATAACAAATTGCGTCCAAGGCAATTTCATCGTAGTTTTTTGACTGAACTCTTGGAGATATGTGTCTTAGGTCGTAAATTAGTATTAATAAGCCACATAAAGCGAACGTGTAAGAATTAATTGCATTACCAATACCCCCAGAAGTGCTAAAGTTAAAAAAACTCAAAATTAATATAATAATTGCATAAAGGATTATAGGTATGTAATCAAATTTATTAAAGAATTCTATTGCTTTTTCTAAATTAGTTTTATCCTTATCTCTCACTCCATATTTTGGATATGGGCGAATATCATCTCTTTGCCGTCTCTTAGGAGATTCTTTAAAGTTCACTCCAGATAATGAAAAAGGTGTTCCACACATTTCGCAATAAACTTGAATTTTATTATTGATTAGTTTAGATAATTCTTTTGGGAACACATAACGACAACTACGACAAATATACAATTTATCCATTAAAGCCTCACACTTATATATTAATTATATTATTTAATTTTTTTAATTTTTGATTACTAGTTTTTTATGACAAATTTAAGGAGAATAAAAATTACTACGAGAATTGATTTGCTTAAAATGGTGTTAAAATGTAAACTACTAAAACTGATCATTTCTCTGACCTCTACAAATCTTAATATGAATTTTTTTTGAAATATAAATTGTTGAATAAAAGAATGAGAAATGAGAATATAAAAAAAATGGAGTCCAATTTTTCCCAAAGAATAAAAATTTAATAATTTCACCAAATTTGCATAATCGGACTAAAACCTAAGTAATGAGTTTGTTCCAATTTAAGGTCGTTATAGTTTTATTTAGGTCGTGATCATCTTCAGTCGTATTAAATTCCAGGTTAGTGAATAACTGGTAGGCCTGTTCGCGAGATGCTTTGTATTGAGCTATCTCATCATGTTTTCCATGAAAAATTATAGTAGGAATGATTAAGGGCGGGATATTATCTATTTGCAGCATGGGAGTTGCTAAAAATGGGGCAAATAATATTAATCGCTCGGTTTTTTCAGGATTTCGAAGAGCATAAAGCGTAGCCAAAAGGCCTCCAAAACTTGAACCTATTATTATCCATGAATTCTTCTTTTTAAGAATTAAATCCAATTGCCCCATTCTCTCTTTAAGGAGAGAATCAAGCGGCATGTTCCTTTTAAATTTTTTAAAATTAGGTGTAAGAATCTCTGGTATTAAACGCTTCAGATAGGTTCCTTTAAATCCCTTACCTGAGCTTTCAAGACCGTGGATAAAAATAATATTTTTCATTGTAGATGGCTCTAGGTTATCCTTTATTATTCAATTTCAAAGTCCTCTGGGCTGACTGGATTGAGTTCTTTATTTAATTCTTTTAACAATCTTTTCTGACCAAAATAAAAGAATAGAAAAAAGATACCAAAATACACGGTAATCATTATTAGTGTAAGGAAATAGTATTCTCTTGTAAACGAAATAAAATAGAGAGCGATACCAATAAGAAAACCCGTAAACAATCGAGATTCCGTTGAACTTGTCCTAATTAATAATTTTTGGGTTCCCCAATCAATTAATCCCATCATTGGGAATAAAATTATGACTATAAAGGCTAATTCGGAGCTAATTTGAGGGTTCACGATCAATTGAAATAGGTGAGTGAAAAAGACTGATAGTATTATTCCAATCACCATTCCTGAGCATCTCGAACAGAAATAGATTTTTGTTCTTCCAAATTGAAAATAAAATGTGTGATCACTCGCAGAAATGGGATGGTGGGTTAACAACATGTAATATAGGTGTTGTTCTTTTGATGCGAAAATCTTGTCAAAGATGATTAATAGAATTGGAACCGATATAATAACAGATGTAAGGGTTTGAAAGAAAAACTTAAGCCCAAAGTTAGAAAACAATACTGCAAGTGGTAGTGAACTGTAATGAAATAACATAGTGGTCATTAATACTAAAATAATCGCAATTAATGAATTGATAAATAAAATTACAATGGAATAGATGATATTTTTAATGCAATGATATTTCAATGGTTCATATTTGTAGATTCCAGCAAGCGAGCCATATATCGCTATGATAAAACACCAATCGATGTATATTATATGATAGTATGCGATTTGATAGACGAGTTCCCCTAGGAATCCCGCAAAAAACGCTGGAAGTGGCCCTGATAATACCGAAAAGAATATAAGAATAAGTAGAGATACGCTAAAAACAATCGAAAAACTGTTAGTTCCTATATAAGGTGAAGAAATTGAACCAAAAGATTCTGAAATATATATATAACTCATAAAAATAAAGAAGACAGTAATGATTTTCACAAATATCGTTCTTATGAAACTATTTGGTTTGTTTTCGTTAGATTCAATGCTCATGCTTATCGCATTTAAAAATTAATGAAAATAGATAAAATTATCTTTCATAATTTTATTGAAAAATGAAATCAAGCTCTTCAATTAAGCTCTGCTTAGTTTTTTCAAAACCCTTGCGGAGAACTGTTACAATAATATTTTTTCCCGTTGGTACGTTAAGGATGCTATCATCTTGTTCAACTAATATAATTCCATCGTCGTTATAATCTAATTGTCGCTTAAGAGCCTTGTATGCTTTTTCTTTCGTTTTAAATGTTATTCTGGATAATTCATCGTAATTTTTAACATCATCTTTAATGTTCAAAAATAAAACACATTCCTCAACTTGAGATATGAAGGATTTTTTCGCAAGTTCCATTAACCTATTGTAATGCTTATGATTTTTTTTACACTGTTTATTAGTTTGGTCATTCTCTAAATAATGTGGAAAATTTCTTTCAATAACCTCATCAAATTTTTCTTGAGAAATCTCACCATTCTGTATTAGAGACTTTGCTGAATCCAAAGCGATTTTTATTTGTTTTAATGTTCCAACGCGAGCGTTATTATCACTCCAAAGCTTATAAAAGGCTTTTACTATAGGTTTAACTACAAAATTAAACGCTCCGGCATCTAACTCCGTTTCAATTAGCTCTCTACCATACCCTAACGATAAGTCAGTTTGTGAAATCATCTTTTCCTCAACGATCTTATAATTTCTTTCCAAGTAATTCATTATATATCTCCTTTCGGTTATTTTTTTAACTTAATATAGTGTTATATGTTCTGTTGATATTTTTGAAATATTGATTTGATTCTTAATAATCATAGGTTTCGTCGATGGCTTTTAAAAAATCTTTTTTAGTCTCTTCGAAACCCTTTCTTAAAGCTTTAATAATTATCTTTTTACCTGCAGGTAATGATAGTATAGAAGGGTCGTCTTCTATGATGCTAATACCTTTATCTGTGAATTCTAACTGTCTCTTTAAGTTTTTAGTTGCTAGTTCTTTTGAATTAAACGCAAATCTGGAGAGATCACAATAATCATTAACATACTCTTCAACACCAAGGAAAGCTTTAACTTCTCTAAGATAATTGATAAAAGTTTCTCTCGCGTTTTCTTTTAATTTTTCATAATTTCTATGATGCTTACTACATTGATATGTTACCTGATCGCCTTTAAGGTATTTCGGAAAATATTCTTCTATAATGCGATTAAAAGATTCTTCTGAATTTCCATTAAGTAATAATTGTTTACCAGCTTCCAAAGTGATATCAATCTGCATTAAAGTTCCCTTCCTCGCATCATGTTGAGCCCAATAATCATAGAAAGCTTTAACAACAGGTCTAACTATAAAATTCAAAATTCCTGTATCTAATTCCGTATCAATTAGTTTTCGCCCTAATTTAAGCGATTGTTCCATTTGCTTAGTCATTCTTTCTTTTATGATTCCACAATTCCTTTCTAAATAATCCAAAGAAAATCCCCAGCAGATTTAATTAATAGTACCTTCGTAAATTAAAATTCTTCTTGAACTATTAAAGTAAAATATTGAAAATTTTTTAACTTTTTTAAAATTATGATAGTCTTCAGTCTGGGACGAAAAAAGTAAGTATATAATATGGAAAAATGTATTATAATAATATTAGGTTTAAATACTATATTAACGACATAAAATAAATCCTATGCGATACATCTTTAAAATTCTAATATTGGGTTTAGACGGGGAAGCAATCGCCCTTTATACTATTAGAGCCTTCGGAGAAGAGGGCGAAAATAAAGGATCATATTTAGAACTATATAAAGAAGTAAAAGTATTAGAGGATACTTGCGATTTAGAAGTTAACGCTATAATTGATGTTGAGAATACTGATCTTGACGAATTGATAAATACTGTTGATGGTATTATCTATTTCATGAATCCTTTGAAAAACGAAGAGAAAGAAGTGTTTAATTCTATTTTACACGACATTAGAAAAGTTTCTCGAAACATACCTATAATCATAATGTACTATGATCAAGAAGGAATATTTCCTCTATCAGTAAATGATTTACTAGAAAACACTTGGCTTAAGTACTTTGATATTGAAGCTTTTGTTAATGTTCACCCGAGAGAGTTTCACCATGTTTTGCATTGTTTATGCATCGCAATGACTTCAGGAGATTCCCCACTTTCATTAGAGAACGCTTGGATGAGGTTTCCCATTTATATTCAACTAGCCAACATATATTTTAAAAAAGCTGAAAAAGAATCTAAACCCGAATATTATTTCTATTCTGCTCAAGCTATTAAGAAAGCTGCGATGATTGCTGATATTTTTAACAAAGTAGAATATTATGTAATTTGCGAACAAGCAGCCTTTCTGTTCTCAAAAGTAAATTTATATTTGGAAGCCGCTAAAATACTTCAAAATGTAGATTCAAAAAAATCGGAGAATTTCAAGAGATTATATGCTGAATCTATGATTCGAGAAGGTAATAAATTATTTAATAAGCATAAGTTTGACGAAGCAGCAAGACAGTACGAAGCTGCAGCTCAATGGGCCGCTTTAGAATATGAGGACGAAGAACTTAAAAATGAAGTTTTTAAACTTGCAATAAATTCTTGGATATCTGTTTGTAAAGTGGAAAATGCTTTTAAAATAATTAAAAATTTATCACATGAATTAACTCTTGAAATTTTGCATGATTTTCTATTAAAAATAATCGCGATGGTTGATTTCTTAACAAAAGAACAGAATTTTTTAACAGCGCGAGACCAATTGCGTATAGCTGTAGTTGAATATCAAAAAAGAAGCTTGTTTGAGGAGTTACAAGAATTAGTAATTAAATTAATTGAAGTATTAAAATTGCTTTTAGCTAAACAAATTAAAGAAGAAGATAGATTTAGCGCCTATGAAAATTATTATGAAATTAAAAGTGTTTGTGAAACATATGATTTAGAATTACCAAATCAGGATCAACAACTGAAAGCTTTAATTTATTTATTTATTAACAATCTTGAATTTGGAGATGCGGCACTATTACTAAACGAAATTAATTCATTAAAGTTAAAAAAGGAATTAACTGCGCGTATTTCCAAGGTAGAAGATGAAAACAAGGAATTACTGAAACAACAGAAAGAGGAAAATCTACGGAATAATAGAGGGATTCTCAATAGTTACATTGAACGGGAGTTACAAATTATAGCCGAAAGTAACATGAAAACCATTAAAGAAGCTAATATGTTAATTGAAAAAGGAGAGTATCTCAAAGCAACTAATTTGGTTAAAGCTCAAGCGGATTTTTGGAGTACTATTGGTAGAGAAGAAATTCAAGACCAAATGCTAAAAAAAGTTATTGACATTCTATTAATTGGTAAAAATTTCGACAGATTTACAAATGTCTATTATGAGCTAACAAATAAAACGAAAAAAACATATTTGAGAAATAAACTGACCCTCATTAAAGAGAAACTAAAAGAAGTTGCTAAAGAGCGCGATTTTGAAATAATTTTCAATACTTTCATATTCATTTTTTCAATATATAGAGAACAATTACTATTCGATCAATCTAAAGAAATAGCCGAACTCTTTGTTAATTTTATCCAAGCTGAAGCGTTTAGAATTGTAAAAGAAAAGGAAGATAAAAACGCATTTAAAAAAGCTTTAGATTTGATTACGAAAGGTAACGAGTTTTCAAAGGCATACTTAGATAACCAAGAAATAGACTTTGACGAATCATATAAAATAATCGTCAAAATTTACATAGCATTAGGTGATTTTTCTTCTGCTCAGACCATTAATGATAAAATTTTAGATAAACCGCTTAAGGCAAAAATAAATAAAGATATAGAGAAAGCACAATCAGAAATAAGTGCTAATGAAGCTAAGAGGGCAATAGAAGCCTACGATGAAAGCGTGTTAAAAGAAAGAGAGTCAGACATTAAAAGTAGAGCACGAGAAGCACAACAAGAAAAACAAACTGAATTTAGACAGAGGAATGGATTTAAACGATCGCTCTATGATAAAGGACTTAACTTTTTAAGAAATCAAGATTATGGAAGCGCATTGATAGAGTATAATACGCATATCCCGTTTTTAATAGACAGAAAAAGGCTTAACTTAGTTGGAATTTCTTTAGCAGTTAGTTTGTTAATTCTTTATAGATTAAAAAAGATTGGAGATTTAGAGAAATCATTAAACGAAATAAAAATTAGTTTGGGTAGCTTAGAAGTATCCTTTTCAGAAACTTATCCAGCTACATTAATTGAATATATCATCGAAATCGAAAAGTTGGGAGATGTTATTAAATTTAAAGAAGCACTACAATATGTTGAACATTTAGCACTATTTGATGAGGAATTGGACTTACTCCATGTATTATTGGATAAATCAAGAAAAACAGCTGATACTGAAGATACTGAACACTTGATCGTTGAAAAGGAGAAAAAATTAAAAATAATTCAAGAATTAGAAAAGCAGGTTTCCAAAGATAAGAAAGACATTGCTAAAAGGAAATTAATGAAAAACCAATATTGGAATATATCTTACGAGTATTTGTGTAAAGGAAAACTAGAGGTAGCTGGTAATGAATATGACGACACAATTTCAAAATTATTAGATAAACAATTTTTCAAACAGGCTGCTATAAGTTTCATAATTACAACTATTATTATGATAAAAAACAAAAATGTTTACTTAGCTAAATCGTATTTAAATGAAATATTAACAAGATATTCAAAATATAAAAAAGATTTTGGAAACTTACCTGAGATTCAAATCTTAAATGAACTTCTTTTTGCGTTGGAAAATAAAGATGAAGAGCTAATCGATTTATGCCTTAATATTTTAACAAATAAACTAGTACTCTTTGATTGTGAAATTGATTTATTAAAAGATCTTATCCCCAAGGAACAAAAGCATAATATAAAAGATTTAAGATTGTCAAGAGAAGATCTAGCTAAACAAAAACAGTTCAACATACAATTGGACCAAATGTTTGGCATAATACAAAAAAAAATGCCCGACATTCGGCGTGAAAAACAAGAACATCTTAAAAAGAGAACCTTCATGAAAAACAGAATCTATACTGATGTAATAACACTTCTTGAGAAAAACTCCTTCAAAGATGCTGGAATGGAATATCTTAAATTAGCACACATATTATCAAAAAGGAAAAACTTTGAAAGTAGCTCCTTGATGGTACTTTTACAAGGCTTAGCGCTACTCATAGCTAAGGAACCTTTAAACGAGATTAGGATTAATATTAAGAGTTATCTTTCTTCTTTAGGTCTTAATAAAAAGCTTTTGGAAGACACTTACCCAATTCGCTGTATTGAATTTCTAATTAATGTGATATCTCATAATGTGGAAAAATATTTACCAACTATTAAGGAAATATTAGATATTTTGCCGCTTTTTGAAGAGGAAAAAATTTTAATTGATAATTTGTTGAAAGAGGAAAGAAATTAAATCTTTATACCACATTTGCGTATCTCATTAGATCCTTAACTCTCATGCGTAAAGTTACCTCAGTTACACGAGCTAATTTACTAATCTCTTTCTGAGTGCGGTTTTCACTACAAATTTTAGAACCAATATAAATCGCGGCAGCAGCAATTCCTTTAGGATCTTTACCCGCAGAGTTAAAACCACTTTCATTTGCGTTCTCTATTATTTTAACGGCAGTATTACGACATTGCATAGATAATTTCAACTCGTCGTTAAACTTGTCCACATAGCGAGAGGGTCCGAAATGCTGAACTTTTAAATTTAAATTAGGTAAAACTTCCATTAGAATTAAGCGATAACTTTTAATGACTTTCTTTTTCGGGATTTGTGCGATTTTTGTAATTTCCTCTACAGTTCTAGGAATTCCATGGACACGTAAAGCACAAAATATTGATGCAGCGAGTAGAGTGTCAATGCTTCTTCCCATAGTGAGTTTCTTTTTTACAGTCTGAGTATAAATTCTAAGAGCGTCTTCAGCAACAGTGTCTGGGATACTAAGTCTTTTTTGTAAGCGTTGCAAATTAGGTAATGCAATCCATAGGTTCCTTTCATAACTTGTGGTTAAGGATCTATGGATTTTTGCAAGTCTATTAAATTTTGATTTGTATTTAGGGCTTAATAGAGTTCCACGAGCATCTCTGCTACCTCGAATTATCGTTCTTGGACCTATTGGGCTGTAGACCCTTTCATTGCTTTTTCTTTTTTGGATTTCTTCTTGTGTGAACGCTCTGCGAGGAGAATCATCAAGGATTCTGCCATAAACTGAACCACAATTCAGACATACATAGAATCCATCTTCCTCACTGATTTTGGGAGAGTCGCAACAAGACTCTTCTTCCTTCTCATCAAAAAATCCATTATCTTCAAAGTTATTTGGCATATCAACTAGCTAATATAAATACAAATATTGGGATTATTCAATTTCAGTATAGTATTTAAAAGAAACCACATATTTAAATCTTAATCTAATTAATTTAATAGCGGTAGTGAAGATTTAAATCTTAGTCTATTTAACTATTATCTTAAAAGATTAGTAAAATTAATTATTTTATTAAATGCTCTCTAAATAATAACTACTAACTAAAATAGATGCAAATAAAATGTCAACTGATATCTCTAAAATTATTAACATTTTTTTTAAATTTTTAGATCCAAAATTAGCTAAAGAGGGAAAGCTAAAGACTATTGAAGAAATCAAGAAGCTTCCATTGAAATCATTCAAATTTATATCTAAAGAAGATCTAAAACTATTAGAAGAAGTTCTAGATGTATCTACAGTTGAAAAAACTTCCAAATTAGATCGGGAGAACCCTTTTGTTAAGCTAAAGAAAATTAAATCTACCAAGGATTCTAGTAAAGATGCTGAACTACAAAAAGAAATTGAGGATAAAGCTGTTATCATACAAACAGAAAATCCTGAACTTGTAAAAGCATTGAACAAAGCGATTATAATTAGCTCCATAATAACAAATTTAACCGATGAGGACGAACTCGTAAAGAAATCAGCACAAAAAATAATCGTTATTGGATTAGATAACGCTGGAAAAACTGCAATATTAAATAAATTCGGAGGACGTTTAGGGATTACCGATTTGGCAAACTTAAAACCAACTAAAGGAGTAGATCGTCGCTATATCGAGACAGAAAACTCAAACTTAGATCTTTATATTTGGGATTTTGGTGGTCAAGCTCAATATAGGAGTAAATATTTAAAAAATCCAGAACAATACTTTTTACAAGTTGATTTACTAATTTATGTCATTGATTTACAAGATTCTGAGAGGTTTCCAGAGTCTTTTGAATACTTCGAACAAATCCTAAAAACACTTAGGACTTTAGAAGAAGAACCTTTTGTATTAATATACATACATAAATTCGATCCTGATTTAAAGCATGACCCTGAAACACTTCTTAACATCGAACTTCTGAAAGATAATTTAAACCAGGTATTAACTTCTTTTGAATACGATTACGAAGCTTATCTAACTTCAATCTACTCTTTAATTACTAACGAACCCAAGTTTTCTAAATATATTAAAGATGTTATGAAATCAACCGATTCCTTAACTAACCCCACTTTAAGGAAGGTAGAGGGACTAGGAAAAACTTTAGAAGAAACTATGAATGCAGTTATCCGGCTGTCTGAAAGCATTTCAAAGCAATTAACCGAGTTAGACAATAGATTAAGAGCCATCGAAAGTGGTGCATTTCAAATGGCTCAGAGTGGTATTCCCATAGGACTAACACCGCCTAGCCAAGCTTCAGTTCCCGGTAGACCTGGAGATTCAAGGTTAAAAGTTCTTGACGAATTAAAGCAGTTGTTCGATAAAAAGAAAAGGTTAAACCTATAGTTTTTTTTACCAAACTTGCGAACAATGCTCGATATTCATCTCTTATTCAAAATCTAAGCCCTTTTTGATTTATTGTAATATTCCACAATCCATTTGTAATTAGCTAAGTAAATGATTATACTTATCAACCCTATAACTAACATCATATAGAATATATTTTCAAGAAGTAGGGGATTAATTACTTGTTTGTAGATATTCCATACATTAAGTTGCTCAAAATAAATCAATATACTATTTAAAAGAGGAACTAAAACGAGTTTCGCTATTAAAAAACCTAAGATACCTATGAAGGTACCGCAAATTACATCAGTAGGGTAATGAACTCCTAATTGAATTCTAGAAAAAGATACAAATATCATAATAACTACAACAATAATTACCATCATCGGTGAATTTAACAACAAAGCAAATAGAAGCCCCTGAGATGCGACATTATATGAATGCCATGATGGAAAACTTCTAGAGGTTGGTTCTCTCTCGAGTACTTCAATCTTTTTTAATGCTTCAAAAGGTCTATCTCTATCTATAAGTTTTTTAAGAGGGGCAATTATCAATACGCCGATTAAAAAAACAGTTGAAATGCTTGAAAACAAAAAGGAATCGTAAAAGATGAATAAGTAAAAAACCATTAACAACATCCATAATGTCTCTCTTCCCAGAAACGATATAATTTTTAAAAGAATAGTTAATGGCACTCCACCAAATCCATTATATTTTAAAATAACCCTTTTGTCCCAGGTATCAAGATTCTTTAATAATAACTTAGCTTCCATGTTTCCTATACCTTCTAATCTATTATACCTAAAAATTCGTAAGCGTTTTTTACTTTAGAAATGCTTTCTTGAAAATTTTCAACAGAATGAGAATCTGATCCAACGAAAAATTTAGCTCTTTCTGATTTTAACTTCTTAGCAATTTCCTTAGAAGGAAAGGGTCGACTAATAGGAAAACGAAAACCTGATAGGTTATATTCAATGCTAATTTTGTTTTTAATACATAACCGTCCCAGGTTAAGAACTCGTTCATCTGAAATATCGCAATTCTCTTCTGGTTTAATATCATGCTCATTTATATATCGGTAAATTGTATCTAAGTGACATATGTTCTTGAAGATTTTAGATTCTATCATCATCCTACTAATGTCAAAGTAATCGTCTATGACTTGTTTCATTTGAACTTTCTCTAATAATTGAAGTAATTTAGTTCTTGAAGTTATAGGGTAGTGGTATATCCATTCATGCAGAGTACCACCAATAAAATCGAGTTCTTTTTCATAGTCATCCATAAATTCTAATAATTCGGTTTCTCTGTCGCGATAATACTCGAGCTCGAGACCGCTAAGGATAAACTTATAGGTTCCTTTTAAATCGTCAAATTCTTCAAGGTAATCATCTATTTTGCCATTATAGAAGGGATCTGACTTGTCTCTTTCGATATTATAAAGCTCGTAATGCTCGAGAAAACATATATTGATTTCCTCTGCTTCTGCAATTTTGATGTAATCGTTAAAGCTTGGACCATCTATTGATATATCTGAGCTCCAGTTCGTATGGATGTGATAATCAGTAAATTCAAATTTCATAAGTATGTAGTTCTAAAAATGAAATAAAGAAGTTAAAAATATTGATTATTCAGTCCATAGAATTCTTCTTGTCGAAAAAAACCTCATAAAACAATTCTTTTTCTCCCGCCTCGGGAGCATTTATCTTGGTATATCCTCCTTTCCTTATAATTTGCACAGTACTTTTATTTTGAATGTGGATGTTGCCGAAAAATCCTTTTATGCCTTTTTCTTTTGCTATAATTATAAGATGTTGGTATATGAAGGATCCTAACCCCTTCGCTCGATAGTCCTCCCTAACTAAAAAGCTATACTCTGCCATATTTAGCTTAGGATTTAAGTAATAGGTCGCGTTGCTTACCATTTCCTCTCTTCCTACATCGCCGATAAAGGCTCCAATTGAAAAAACATTGTTATAATCTATATTAACTTCATTTTGCGTCTTTGAATGGCTGAATTCCTTTTTAACTTCGAAAAATCGCAAATAACGATCTGTTTCATTTAAGGAATAATATAACTCTTTTAATAAAGGTTCGTCTGTGGTCTTTACAGGGCGAATTTGTATCTTTTCTCCTCCTCGCAGAGTATATATTGTCACATACTCCGAAGGGTATCTGCAAATTCTACCTTCTTCGTCGCAGGGTAAAATCTGATCTGAATAAACATATTTCAACTTTTTAGCTTCATCTAACAACCATTGACGATAATCAGGGTGAGCAACGCATATTAGTTCGAGCACTCGCTCTCTTATAGTCTTTCCATGAAGATATGCTACACCCCATTCAGTTACGACATAATGTGCATCTCCTCGAGATAACATTACTCCCGCACCTTCATCTAGATGAGGTAAAATCCGGGATTTTTTACCATCACGAGAGGTGGATGGCATAATAATTATGGGTTTCCCTCCTTTAGAAAAAGCAGCCCCCCTCATAAAATCTATGGTCTCTCCTATCCCAGAATAAAATCCGTACCCTTCAGTTGCCGCGTTTACTTGTCCTGTAAGATCAATTTGTCGAGCTGAGTTTATTGAAACCATTTTCTTATTCATTCCTATGTACTTAGGATTACACACATAGTCTGAAGGGTAGAATTCAATGTATGGATTATTATTAACAAAATCGTACAGTTTTTTGGTACCTAAAGCAAAACTTGTAATAATTTTTTCAGGATGAAAGTTTTTTTTTCTACTAGTTAATACCCCTTGTTCGATTAAAGGAATAATATTGTCCGTAATATAATGAGAATGCATCCCTAAGTCTTTTTTATCCCCTAAAAATTTCAATGCAGCATTTGGCAAATCGCCAAATCCTACATGAATAGTTGATTTATTCTCTATAATATTCGATAAATTTCTTCCTATTCGTTCAGCAACTTCGTCAGGTTCATCGAAATGAAATTCTAACAAAGCTACATCGTTAAAAACAAAATATTCTATTTCTTTCATGTGAATAAAACTATGACCTGAAGTTCTAGGCATTTGAGGATTTATCTCAACAATATTTAAGTAAGCCGATTGGGCTAAAGGTTTTGCTATATCCACATTGATACCAAGAGAACAGAATCCATAAGAATCAGGGGGTGTGACTTGTATAAGTGCAACATCGATGTGTTTTCTACCCGTTAAAAATAGTTGAGGTATTTCACTTGCGTAAATCGGTGTATAATCTGCTTGTCCTTTATTGATTTCCTCACGAAGAGTTTTTCCAATGAATAAAGCATTATGTCTAAAGAGGTCTTCAGATTTATCCGTGAAATATTTCTCTGGACCTATAGTTAAGAAGTGAAGTATTTCAGTATCTATTAGCTTTTCAGATTGCTTTATCAATTCTGAAGTGAGTAATTGTGGCTCCGAGCATCCAGAACCTATAAAAACTCTATTGCCGGGAATAATTTTATTTATCGCTTCCTCGGCAGTAATCTCCTTTTCCTTCCACTTTTCCCGCCATTCTCCATTTAATGAGTCCATATCCTACACTTTAAGGCTCTAGTTTTATTTTGTTAAAAATTTCCTTTACTATCAAAAATAGTTAGGTTCAATATCTTTAATATTTTTACCTTAAAAATTTATAAATACCTATAAAACCATTTATATAAATAAGGGATTTTTTACATTTAATTCATATAAATATAGGTTTTTATACATTTCATTCTATATAAAACCAGAGAGATAAATTAATCTTCCTACTACTTATACTCGTTTTTTGCTTTATCGTAATTACCTGAATTTGAAAAAAACCGAAAAATAAATTACTCTTCTACCAGAAATAACACACCAAATCAATGGAGGAATTAAAAAAAAAGAGGTTGCTCAAAATCTACGAATGAGGAAACTATGTTAAGAATTACTGAAAAACATGCCGCAATAAACATTAACCCCCCCACAAAGATTATGAATATAATAATAAATGATTTCGAACTATTCTCTCTACTCTCAATCAGGATACAATTTACGCAAATTCCTATCTTTTCCTCAAAATCCCCCTCAATGAGTTCTTGATCGCAAATTTCGCAATTTGTCATTATTTCTTAGCTTATAATATAATTAAATAAAAAGATTATACGATTATTTAAAATTATTTTCTATCGAAATATATCATGATTATTTAACGATAAAGATAACTCTTAGGTTCTCACAATCTGCTTCAGTAATAGAAGTAGAAATAGCTTTTTATCAGTCAAAATTTGTGCATGAATTAATTTTGGTAGTATGGACATTCAAATTTAATAACATTTCTTTTATTTCCTTAACATAATTAATATTACGACATTTTTTGAAAATTGATAGGAAATTTTTTAAAATGCCAACAAAATTCTTTTACATTAGAAATAAATTAGTTAGAAGGGCATTGATATGGATATTTTGGATTTTTTCTTGGGGGAATTTAGTTATATTTTTTTAGCCATTCTCTTGATATTAATATTAATTTTACTAGCTAAGTTCATAGGAACGTACCCCACTCCTTTTCCACATTCAGAAAACCCTGCAACAGAAAAAAAGGAGGTTATAATTTTATGTTTTTTAATGCTTATATATCTGTCCTTTTTTATTTATTTATTAAGTCCTTACTTCATATCGATGTTTGGAGATTCCTATATAATCGGAGTAATTTTTGGTACGTTTATTAACTTCCTTATCCCTTTTATTTATGTAGTTTATAAGAATAAGTGGACTAGTAGAGATCTAGGTCTCAATAGTAAGGTTCGTTCTTGGTCCGTAGGAATAATTTCTATCTCATCTTATTTATTACTCGGATTTTATAGTTTTTTTCGCTCGGAACCAATAGAATTGTATTGGTATTCCTTACTACTTTTACTTTATTCAAATGCATTTCTTGAAGAATTTCTTTTTCGGGGTATAGTGCAGTCAAAATTAGAAAGATCAGTAGGACAAAAAAGAGCAATTATTTATCAAGGAGTATTATTTATGTTAATCCATATTCCTGCTAATTTAATTCGATTTACAATTGACGGAAACTTAGTTAGGTTTTTTTGGAGTTTTGGTTTTCAACTTTTACATGGAGTTATTTATGGGTTGGTTTTTTTGAAGACGAGGAGTTTATGGCCTGCTGTAATTTGCCATTATCTAACTAATTGGGCAGGAGCAACCATATTACTATTCCTATCTTAAATCTTATTATTTAAACCTTTTTGAGTAATTTAGAATAATTATATCAAATGAAATTTATCTCTATAACTCATAAACAAACTCCAAATAGGGATTCTGAAAAGAAAATACTTCTCCCTTACCTTAAAAATTAAAGATAACAATGTTTAAATTGAATTCGCAATATTTACTCCATGACTTAATACACACCATTTAAATCTAAACAATTTAAATGTGATGAGAAAGAAATGAAATCTTTAAAGAAATCTAAGAATTTAATAAATCAAGAAATTTAATTATACAAATAAAGGAGAAATTCAAAGTAGTGAAATATAATGTCAGAAGAAGAAAAAAAAATGGAAAGTGTCCTAACTGAAAATAGAATATTTGACCCTGTAGAACTCAACCCTGAATATGCTAAGACTGGAATGTCAATGGACGAATACAAGAAAGTCTACAAGCAATCCATTGAAGATATGGAAGGTTTCTGGGGAGAGCAAGCAAAATCACTAGATTGGTTCAAACCTTACGATAAAGTATGGGAAAAAACCGATCTCTTTCCGGGAAAATGGTTTGGGGGCGGAAAACTCAATGTTGCTTACAATTGTATTGATAGACATGTGAAAGCTGGAAATGGTGATCGTATTGCAATCATATGGGAAGCGGACGAGCCCGGTCAAGTAAGAGAAATTACTTATAAAGAACTATTAAAAGAAGTAAGTAAAGTCGCTAACGCTATGAGAGGTAAAGGACTTAAGAAGGGTGATAGAGTCACAATATGGTTACCGATGATTCCTGAATTAGCTATTATTATGCTGGCTTGCACTCGAATTGGTGTCATTCATTCCATCGTCTTCGGTGGTTTCTCAAAAGAAGCTGTCAAAGATAGAATTGAAGACTCTGATTCGCGCTTATTGTTTACGAGCGATGAAACCTTAAGGGCTGGTAAAAACTACCCTAAAATGGCTGATGTCGTTCAAATAATAGATAAAGTGCCAACAATTGAAAATGTTATTGTGGTTAAACGATCCGGAAACGATGTCCCCCATACGGATAAAGATATCTGGTATCACGATTTTATTGATGGCATAAGTGAGGAGTGCGAACCCGAGCAAATGGACTCAGAAGATACATTATTTATTCTCTATACAAGCGGAACTACTGGAAAACCTAAGGGGGTGAATCATACCACCGCAGGTTTTCTTTTGTATACGTCATATTCACACAGAGTCGTATTCAACTATAAGGATGGTGACGTTTGGTACTGCACCGCAGATATAGGTTGGATTACAGGACACAGTTATATTGTATATGGTCCATTGGCTAATGGAGCGACAACTTTAATGTTTGAAAGCGTACCAACTTATCCCGATGTGGATCGTTTTTGGGATATTGTTGAACGGCATAAGGTCAATCAGTTTTATACCGCTCCTACCGCAATTCGTGCCTTAATGAGATATGGTGATGAACCTGTTAATAAACACGATTTAAGTTCTTTAAAAGTGTTAGGAACTGTAGGAGAACCGATAAATCCACAAGCATGGACATGGTATCATCAAATTGTAGGTAAAGGAAAGATTCCTATAGTAGATACATATTGGCAGACTGAAACAGGAGGTTTTGTCATGACCCCCATTGCTACTGCGACACCTACTAAGCCAGGATCGTGTTGTTTACCCTTCTTTGGCATAAAACCCGCAATTTTCGATTTGGAAGGTGACGAGATCAACGAGGCAAACGAAGGTGGCTATTTTGCTATAGGACAACCTTGGCCAGGCATGTTACGTGATGTGTGGGGCGATACTGAGCGATTCAAATCAACTTATCTCGAAAAATATCCAGGGTATTATTACACTGGTGATGGAGCGCGACGAGATGATGATGGCTATTATTGGATCCTTGGACGATTGGATGATGTTATTAAGGTATCCGGACACCGTATAGGAACAATGGAAGTAGAATCTGCTATAGTGAGTCATCCAAAGGTAGCGGAAGCTGCCGTAGCACCTTTTCCGCATAAGATAAAGGGGCAAGCTATTTGGGCGTTTGTGACATTAATGGCTGGCATTGAAAAATCAGCGAAATTATCGAAGGAGATTCGTATGCATGTTAGACAAGAGATTGGGCCAGTATTTCAGCCGGATATAATCCAGTTCGCTGACGCGTTACCAAAAACACGAAGTGGTAAGATCATGCGTAGAATCCTTAAAGCTATTGCCTCTGGCACAGAAATAGGGAATGTAACGACATTAGCGGATCCGTCAGTTGTAGATATGTTACTTGAAGAACGTAAAAAAATGGATGTCGAAGTAGGTTAATTATTGTATTTTTTTTTTTTTTTTTTAATTCATGATTTTTATTTCTGTTTGATTTATTAAACATTTAAAGCGTTTATTGGGCTTTTTAAGTCATTACTCATTTTACTAATAGATAGAGAAGTTATTTCATTTAGAGTAAGTTTATTTATCAAGTATAAAGCTGTTAGAGGTTAATCTTCATGAATTTAGAGAACAAGAAGTACAAAAGTTATAAAACTTGGCTCCTTCACCATCTTTACAAAAATAAATTTTTGATAATGTCTGCTTTTATAGGTATTATAATTGTTACTTTTACAAGAACTCTCATTCCTATAATTATTGGTGAGATAATAGACGACGCTCTAATAGCTCTTGATTACGACAAATTCATTACGCTCCTTATTATGGGGTTAGCAATTTATCTCATCCGTAATGTTATGGATTATGTAACGATGATGACCGGCCACTATTTAGGTTTGAAAACCGAGCAGAATATGAGGCAGGAGTTTTTTGAGACTATCCAGCATAAACCTTTGAGATATCACGATAATGCTAAAGTTGGGGATTTGCAAGCCCTCGCAACCAATGATGTGCGTATAATCAATACGATGATTTCCCACGGAAGCTTTTTTTTCTATCCATTCTTTCAAGTGGCAATAACTTTATTCCTCCTTTTTACTACGCTTGATATAAGATTAGCTTTAGCATGTATTCCTTTTGTTTTTTTTTACATTTACTTTATTTTGCATTATCGCAAAGATATTGCTCCTTTTGCAGCTAAAAGGTTAAGAAAACATTCAAATTTAGCAGTTGTGTTACAAGATAGTATAACAGGTGCTTCAGTGGTCAGATCTTTTGCTGCGGAAGGTATAGAACGAAAAAAATTTAAGAAAGCTGTAAACGCTTTTAGAGATAATTCCATCGGAGAATACATTGTACAAGCAAAATATTTTCCGATGTTAATTCTATATATAACCATTGGAATTTCATTTATTCTTAGTAATGTATTTGTAGCTCAGAATTCATTAACCATAGGAGAATTAGCGGCTACAAATTTATTATTGATAACTCTTATAGATCCAACTAACCTGATTTGGTGGGCAACTAATGATATGATGAGTGGGTTTGCAGCTTGTTCGCGCTTGTTTGCATCCCTATCCGAAGAGGATATCGAGGATCAACGAATTGAGAATCAATCATGGCCGAAGGAGTTCAGAGGAAAAATAGAATTTAGAGATGTAACTTTTACATATGAAAATGGAGAAAGAAATCGATCTCCTGTTCTGAAAAACCTCAGTTTCACTATCGAACCGAACCAAAAAGTCGCTCTTGTTGGTCCCACAGGGTGTGGCAAATCAACGATCGCAAAATTGCTCCTACTCCTTTATGAACCCCAACAAGGGACCATTTTATTAGATGGAAAAAATATTCATGATTATCCCCTTGCAGAATTAAGAAGAAAAATTGGTTATATTGAGCAAGATATTTATTTGTTCTCGCAGACTATTCTTGAAAATATCGCTTTTGGAAACCAAAATGCTAGACGCGACGAAATAATTAACATAGCAAAACTTGCTCAAGTTGATGATTTTGTCCAAAATTTCTCGGATGGATACAATACTATTGTAGGTGAGAGAGGTACGCGACTTTCAGGAGGAGAGAAACAGCGGGTGGCTATTGCTCGAGCGTTTTTAACTAATCCTGCCATGCTAATACTTGACGATTCTGTTTCTGCGATTGATAGTGAAACGGAGGAGAAGATTGGGCGAGCGATGGAAAATATATTAAAGAACAGAACTACTTTAATAATAACTCATCGCCTTCATACCATACGAACATCTGATAAAATTTTAGTTCTCAAGCATGGAAGAATAATAGCTGAAGGAAATCACTCCGAATTATTTCAATCATCTGAAGATTACAGACGAATTTTTGGAAAACGTGTTTCTTTATCAGATTTTAAAACATATAACACTTAACGAGGAATCATTATGGGACTTTATGCAGGAATGATGAATGAAGAACAAAAACGAGAATATTCAGATCGTGAGCTATTGGTCAGGTATTTTAGAAGTGTTGCACCATTTAAGAAAAGCTTAATCCTTATTTCATTATTTATTTTCATTACTACGATAGCTGAAACTGTAAATCCTCTTTTAATTGGAATTGCAATTGACGAACTCTCTAGTATGAACAGCAATCCTATAATTGTATTGGGAGTAGGGGGTCTATACTTTATTCTCTCAATCCTACTTTGGGTAATATTTCTCTTAAGGCGAAAAGAAATAGGAAAATTTGTTCCTTATTATTTGGAAAAGCTCCGTATGGATATTTTTGATAAATTACAAGAACAAGATATGAGCTTTTTCGATAAACATCTGAGTGGTAAACTAAATACCAGAGTTTCTAACGACGCTTTAGATTTTGGGGATACTACCCTCCTATTAGCAGATACCCTCGGAAACATTCTTATTAGTGTATTGACCTTCGGAATGCTTCTATGGTTAAATCTGACATTGGCTCTCATAACATTGATAGCCATTCCTTTCATCTTTTTATTAGTTCTATCGCTTAGACGGTTAGTTAAAATCGTTAGTAGAGCTTACAGAAAAGCAATTGGCAGTGTAAATGCTTCTATGGTTGAATCAATAGAAGGTATACATGTAAGTAAAAGCTATGGACAGGAATCTACGATTTCGAGGCAATTTCAAGAGACTAACAAGCAATATTTTAAAGCAGGGTTTAGAATGACCTCCATAACTCATATGTGGAGGCCTCTGCTGGAAACTATTGCTTCTATTTCGCTCATTGTCATCATATTTTTAGGAGGACAATTTGTTTTTCAAGGTATCACTAATCCCGGTACAATTTTTATGTTTATTCTTTATCTACAGAAATTCTTCCGTCCTATAATGGTCATCTCCGTATTCTTCCCTCAATTAAGCTCAGGAATGGCTGCTTATGAGCGAATACTAGATATCCTTGATTCTGAGCCAAATGTAATACAAAGTCCAAGCGCAATTGATATCGATACATTAGAAGGAGAAATTGTTTTCAAAGATATCGACTTCTGCTATCGAGAAGGTGAATGGGTATTTAAAGGATTAAGTCTGCATATAAAAAAGGGAGAAAAAATAGCTATTGTGGGGCACACAGGGGCTGGGAAAACTTCACTTGTATCACTATTAGCTCGATTTTATGAGTTTCAAGGGGGATCAATTGAAATTGATGGAATTAACATTAGGGACATGTCTTTAACCACTTACAGAAAAAATCTAGGCAATGTACAACAAGAAGATTTTTTGTTTTCAGGTAGTATAGAAGAAAATATTCGCTATGGCAGACAAGAAGCGTCAGAAGAAGATCTCTGGAACGCAATTAATACTGTACACCTCGAAGAGCTAATCGAATACTTACCAGAAGGGTTGCAAACACAGATTGGTGAGAGGGGAAAAGGACTGTCGGCAGGACAACAACAACTAGTTAGTTTTGCTAGAACAATATTAACTGATCCTAAAATTCTTATTCTTGATGAAGCTACTTCAAGCGTTGACGCATATACGGAAGCGATTATCCAAGAAGCTCTTGAAGTTCTATTAGCAAATCGTACATCGATTATTATTGCCCATAGACTCTCAACTATCGTGAATGCTGATCGAATAATAGTAATGGATAACGGGCAAATCGTTGAGGAGGGTACCCATAATTCTTTACTCACACAAGGAGGAAAGTATGCCACACTCTATAAACAATATTTTGAGCATCAAAGTCTAGACTGGGAGCCAAATCATGGGTCTCTTAAAATTGAATGATTAAAAATTAATTGAGCGTTTTATAAAGAAATCTGTGTCGTAAGTAAATCTTCATTTTTTGAAGAAGATCCAACGAAAATAGTATATTCGATTTTTTCGACTTCCCATACTCGACTATCAGGATTATACCATGCAAAATCTTTTTTCATCACTTCAATTGATACAGTTTTGGTTTCGTTAGGATTTAGAGCGACTTTCTTAAATCCACGTAACAGTTTTATAGGACGATCGACGCTAGAATTCTCAAAACCTACGTATAATTGTACAATCTCTTCCCCAGCAATAGCTCCAATATTCGAAATATCTACACTAACTATAATTTTCTCTTCAGTTGATTCTGCTCGGATATTATTATATGTATATTCAGTATAACTCAACCCAAATCCAAAAGGGAATGCGGGTTCAATATTTTCCTTTTCCATTAAAGTATATCCGTGATAGTAACCATATTCAATCTCATCAATATCTATCTCGAAATAAGGTAAATGGGCCGGATCTTTAGGAATTGTAAATGGTAATTTTCCACTTGGATTAACTTTACCGAAAAGAACATTTGCTAATGCGTTCCCTCCTTCCATTCCGGAATACCAAGCCATTAGTATTGAGGGAACTTTTTCTTTCCACTCTTCCATAAGGA
>JAGXNP010000190.1 GCA_019894885.1 Promethearchaeota archaeon
CACCATACTTTAACGTCTCATTTATTATTGGATCCTTTAAATCAATATTTATTAAGAAGTTATTGATATAAAAAAGAACTTTAAGAATTCATAATTAAAGTTAAATAAACATATATTTGTTATTTCTTTAAAATAATAAGATCTAAAATCTTATTAATAATTTAAAATAGATTTTCATGAGTGTAAAGAGAATATATCATCCAAATTTGCAAAGCATTGTTTTTATTGGTACTTATATACCACGCCAATGTGGTATTGCGACTTTCACAAACGATCTTTTACAAGCAGTTTCAAATGAATTACCAAAAAGTAATTGTCGGGCATTAGCTATGAATGATACTCCTACAGGTTATCCTTATCCTAATCAAGTTCGCTTTGAATTAAATGCTAATCGATTGAAGGATTATTCACTAGCTGCAGAGTTTCTGAATGTTAATAAAGTTGATATTGTTTGTCTGCAACATGAATTTGGTATCTATGGAGGAGATCATGGAAATTATATTTTAACATTACTTCATAACTTACATATGCCGATTGTATCAACACTACACACTCTTATACCGAATCCCCAACCCAAAATTAAAAAAATTGTTGTAACAATAGGTAGACTATCAGATCGTTTAATAGTTATGAGCCATCAAGCTAAAAAGCTTTTAAAAGAAGACTATGGGATACCTGCTGAAAAAGTTAATGTAATTCATCATGGAATTCCAGATGTTCCATTTATAGACCCCAATTTTTTTAAAGATCAATTTGGAGTTGAAGGGAAGAAAGTCATTTTAACTTTTGGTTTGATTAACCCTGGCAAAGGGATAGAAACAATGATTGATGCTTTGCCTAAAATCGTTAAAAATCATCCAAATGTGACATATATTGTGCTTGGTGCTACTCATCCAAATGTAAAGAAAGAACATGGCGAATCCTATCGTTATTCTCTTCAAATCAGAG
Organism: Promethearchaeota archaeon; assembly: GCA_019894885.1. Classification (GTDB taxonomy): domain Archaea; phylum Asgardarchaeota; class Lokiarchaeia; order Sigyniarchaeales; family SOKP01; genus SOKP01. Next base: position 949 of record JAGXNP010000190.1, read on the forward strand.
CTAGAGCGCTTGGTGTAGAAGATCACATAATTTTTTATAACAGGTTTGTAGACTTAGAAGAGTTATGTGAATTTTTAGGATCTGCTGATATTTATGTAACTCCATATATAAACAAGGAGCAAATTGCTTCTGGCACACTTGCTTATGCTCTTGGAACTGGTAAAGCTATCATTTCAACACCTTATTGGTATGCTGAGGAAATCTTAAAGGATGGAAGAGGAATACTAGTACCATTCAAAAATCCAGAAATCATAGCTGACCATATTATTAACCTACTAGATAATGAAATTGAGGCACATATTATGCGAAAAAAAGCCTATATGTTTTCTAGAGATATGGTTTGGAAGGAGGTTGCTCGTAACTATATAGAGACATTTGCAGAAGTTGTTGGAAAAAGATTATTAGAACCAAAAACCATTCTAAAAATTAAATCATTAGGAACCTCACCATTCGATCTACCTCAGCCAAAATTTGATCATCTAGATAGGTTAACTGATGATGTTGGTATTATACAACATGCTAATTTTATAATACCCAATCGAAAGCATGGTTATTGCATAGATGATAATGCAAGGGCATTGATTGTAGTTCTTTTAGCTAAAAATTTATTAATTGAAGATAATTTATTAGAGAATCTTGATTGTTGCTATTTAAGTTTTTTATTGCACGCCTTCAACGAAAAAAATGGTCGATTTCGTAATTTTTTAGGATATGATCGTAAATGGCTTGAAGATAAAGGATCTGAAGATAGTCATGGTCGGGCTGTCTGGAGTTTAGGAATTACAGTAGCCTTATCAAAAACAAAAGAGTTCGGGGATCAAGCTTTAAGAATTTTTGATAGAGCTGTTTCCGTTCTTTCAGAATTTAAATCTCCTAGAGCTTTAGCTTTTGGTTTGATAGGAATTCATGCTTACTTAGCTAGATTTGGAGGAGATAGCAAAATAAGAAGAAGTCGAGAAAAAATAGCGAATCGTTTATTTGAATTATACTCTTCAAATGCTAATGATAAGTGGCCATGGATAGAGGACATTTTAACTTATGATAATGGAAAAATTTCACAAGCCTTAATGATGTCTGGGCAATGGTTACAGCGAGGAGATATGGTTGAAGCTGGATTAAGGTCATTAGAATGGTTAATTAAAGTTCAAAACAATCCTAAAGGACAATTTGCTCCAATCGGTAATTCTGGATGGCATTTACGTAACGGAGAAAAAGCAAGATTTGATCAACAACCTCTTGAAGCTGAGAGTATACTTGAAGCGTGTATTGAGGCATTTAAAATCACTCGAGATAAAAAATGGATTAAAGAAGCCCGTTATTGTCTAGAATGGTTTTTAGGTCGAAATGATTTGAATTTTGCACTTTATAATTATAAAACTGGAGGATGTTATGATGCTTTAACATCTACAGGTCCCAATATAAATCAAGGCGCAGAATCAACATTAGCTTGGTTATTAGCCCTTCTGAATATGTATATGTTAGATAATTTAACTGAGATTGATTTAACAGAACAAATAAGTGAGGAAAAAAATAATGTATAACCAACCAATTGTTATTATAAGTTCTTATCCACCACGGCTTTGCGGGATTGCAACATTTGCTGAAGAAGCAAGAGAATTTATCAAAAAAGCTAATCCTGATAAAGAAGTTTTAGTTATTAGCCATACAGATGGAGAGGGGGAAGGAGTTTTTCCCTTAATTGAGATAAATAGATATGATTGGTATGAACCTGTAGCAGACAAAATAAATGAATTAAAACCATATGCAATTCATTTAGAACATGAATATGGGCTTTATGAATATAGAGATAGGCGTGGTATAGGGGATAGAAATGAAGGTTTTCTTAAACTTCTTGAGGCTATTGATCAATATCCCCTCATAGTTGAACCACACACTATTCATGGACGAATTACCGATTTTGAAGCCGAATTTATTTACCAGCTTTGTCAGAGAAGTGAAATTGTTTTATTTAAATGTCATTATCAGAAATGGAGATTAGATTGGTCTTTTAGAGCTCGAGGATGGGACATTCCTAAGAACATCATGGTGGTACCACATGGCGCTCGTTCTGATAAAAGATGGGGTATTGAGGAAATTTCTGAATTAAAAACCGAATTAGGCTTAGATGAATTGAATTTATCAGATCATCTTGTAGGAATGATAGGATGGATACAAACTAATAAACGATGGGATATTCTACTCTCAATGTGGGATGATATTCATGATGAAATTAAAGAAAAATGTGGTCAAAACTGGATTTTATTCTCTGCAGGTACTATACGTGACCCAAATCATCAAGGCGATTATAATCTGTGGAAATCTGATGTTATTGATCTTCAGAGTAGAGGAAAAGCACATTATTACGAATTTATCCCAAGAGGCGATATCTATTATAAAGCCATGGCTATCTGTGATTTCATCGTCTTACCGACTATCGATGAAACTCAATCCGGAACACTCGCAAGAATAATCGCTTTGAATAAACCATATATCACAACAGCTCCAATGGAAGGATTAACTGCGCAAACTTTGGAAAGTGGTGGTGGCTTATTATTTACGACAAAACAAATGCTAAAAAACAATGTAATTCGATTAGCATGTGATGAAGATCTCAGAATGACGCTTGGTGAAAATTTAAAAAAGTATCTTGACGAGGTTGTTTCATGGGAAATCATTGCTGACAAATATAATCAAGCCTATCATTTAGCACGAAATGCCAAAATCTCTGGAAAACCAGTAATAATAGAACCTGAATTCTAAAGGGTGTTAAAAATAAAAAATAATACAATAAAAGAGCTTTTTAATCGTCATCCCCAAAATCCGATTATTTCGATTAATGATCTTCCTTATAAGGCAAATTCAGTATTTAATGCAGGAGCAGTAAAAGTTAATGAAAAAGTTTTCTTATTAATGCGAGTTGAAGATAGAAGGGGTATTTCCCATTTTACATTAGCTCAAAGTAAAAATGGAATAAGTGATTGGCAGATTAATTCTCAACCAACCTTAATACCGCGCCCAGATGATTACCCTGAAGAAGTTTGGGGAATTGAAGATCCGAGAATTATTTATTTAGAGGAAAAAAAATTATGGGCTATTACATATACAGCATTTTCTAAGGGAGGACCTTTAGTTTCATTAATAACTACTAGTGACTTTCAAAATTTTACTCGTTATGGTCCTGTGATGCCACCAGAAGATAAAGATGCTGCTTTATTTCCAATTCGCTTTGATGGGCGTTGGGCAATGATCCATAGACCTGTTGCATACCTGTCATCACCTAAAGCTAATATTTGGATTTCATTCTCTCCAGATCTTAAACATTGGGGGGATCATCAGGTACTTATCAAAGCTAGGAAAGGTAGCTGGTGGGATGCAAAAAAAATTGGCTTATCGCCTCCACCTTTAAGAACTGATGAGGGATGGTTAATTCTTTATCATGGAGTTAAAATTACTGCCAGTGGTATTATATATAGATTAGGGCTGGCACTTTTAGACATAGTAAATCCGCGTAATTTAATTGCTAGATCTGATGAATGGATTTTTTCTCCAAAGGAATCTTACGAGGTTCATGGCGACGTAGATAAAGTTGTTTTTCCATGTGGTTGGATTCAAGAAAATGATAAAATCTTACTTTATTACGGATGTGCTGATAGTTGTATTGGTTTAGCAACAGCCAATCTTTCAGAACTTCTTGACTGGCTTAAAAAACATAATAAATTATAAGGAAGAAGATTATGCACGTAGCAATACTCTCACCAATTGCATGGCGTACTCCTCCTCGATCTTATGGTCCATGGGAATATGTAGCTTCTTTATTAACAGAAGGTCTTATCGAGAAAGGAATTAAAGTTACCTTATTTGCTACAAAAAATTCTATAACTAAGGCAAATCTTATAAGTGTTTGCCCTCGTGGGTATGAAGAAGATAGTGAATTAGTACCTAAAGTTTGGGAATGCTTACATATCTCTGAACTGTTCGAGAGGGGAGATGACTTTGACATTATTCATAACCATTTTGATTTTCTACCTTTAACTTATGTAAAAATGACATCAACTCCCGTTTTAACGACAATCCACGGCATCTCATCTCCCAAAATATTACCAGTTTTTAAAAAATACAACAATCAGAGCTATTATGTTTCCATTAGTAATGCTGCCAGAATTCCAGATTTGAAATATATTGCTACAGTTTATCATGGTGTAGATTTAAGTCAATTTACTTTTAACTCTAAACCAGGGGATTATTTATTGTTTTTTGGCCGAATACACCATGATAAAGGGACTAAAGAAGCTATTAAAATAGCTCTCAAGGTTGGTATGAAATTAATCTTGGCAGGGATTATTCAAGATAAGAATTATTTTAAAAGAAATGTTGACCCTTTTCTTGATAACGATTTAATAAATTACGTTGGTGTTGCTGGTCCGAAGAAGAGGGATGAGTTATTAGGGGGTGCGTATGCCTTACTGAATCCTATTAATATTCCCGAAGCATTTGGTCTGTCAGTTGTTGAAGCAATGGCTTGTGGAACACCTGTTATTTCTTTTAATAAAGGGAGTATGTCTGAAGTAATCCTAAATGGGAAAACTGGATTTTTAGTCGATTCTATTGAAGAGGCAATTAAGGTATTAAAAAAAATAGATATCATTGATCGTGCAGAATGTCGTAGATGGGTTGAAAAAAAATTTACTGTTGAAAGAATGGTTGACAATTATATTAAGGTCTATGAATCAATTTTAGCAAAAGATAAAAATTGAAGCTTAAAATAATCTCAAAGATAAAAAATTGTTCTAAAAAAAAGAATGTTTTAAATGAGATATCAAAAGATATAGAAAAAATCAAACTTGACCCTGAAGATTTGATTTTAATAGATTATATTGACAAAAAAATATCAAATCCATAATTATTTGGATTAATATTTAATAGCTAAAATAAAAAAAAACTACTTTTTACCTTTTTTCTCCTTAAAAATTTAAAATTTACATAAGGTTAGATCATCTGTTTTGGTTTGA
>JAGXNP010000191.1 GCA_019894885.1 Promethearchaeota archaeon
TGCGAAGATGGAAAATTCATATCATATGATGAATAAAGTAAAATATTTTCATCATCATAAATACGAAATCTAAACTGATTTGCACTTAATCCTGCGTATCCTCCATCACAAGATATATCTATAGAATATCTGTACCATTTATCTCTCTCTAAGTAAAGTCCTGTTGAATACTGTCCGGTGCTATTTGCATACTCAATCTCGAGTGCATTTGTATCAAAGAGAATTTGAGCTAAAGTACCAAAATTTCCACTAAGCACTATTCGACTTAAATAATGCTGACCAGTAGGATTAAGACAATGATAAAATTCAAATGCGCTATTTCTAGCAATTTCAGAACGATATTCTGTAAAGTTAAAATTAGAAATGCAAACGCTTGAACTTGACGCATCTTTTAAAAGTAACACTTTATTATGTTTGTTTCCGACACCATCTATTTTGTTGTTAATTACTCTTGTATAGGAGTTAACCCAATCAGGAGTAGTCCCAATTGCATCATATTCGCAATAAGTCGGAGTGGTATCATCAAGAACATCTTCAAATCCATAAGTTGCCGGATAATACCCACTAATCGGCCCAGTATAAGTTTTATTTTCGGGGGTCATAATATTTATGAGATGTTCGGTTTCATCATAGAAGGAGAGATCATCAATTCGGAAATAACCGTCACCTCCACCACTAATTGCTGAGACCCATTCTATATGCGTAATCCCACTAGAACCGCCATGCTCGAAACTGTAGCCATAATCTCCGCCATACCTTACACTATCAATATCAAACATCCAACCATGTGATATATTATAATAAATAGTTATATTTGTCCATTGGTTAGATGTATAGGAAGTAATGATATTAGAAATTGCCCACTGACCTACATTTCCGCTCCAAAAGTCTAACCGAAACAAAATCCCCCCAGAATCGATAAACCAAATACCAAATAAGCTTGTATCATGATAAAACTTGAAGTTTAATTCGCCCACATCATAATTTTGGCCATAATAATAGGAAATGTTATCCCGAAGCATAACTCGTCCTACTGAACCTGATTTATATAATGCTACATGTTTTTGCTGTCCATCTCCTAAGGTTTCAATGTTAGCAGTACACCCTGTAGGCTCGCTAACAACTAAGGTCACTCCAGAAGGATCTTGACCTATTGTTTCGTCTTCAAAATCGTATGAATGTAAAAGGCTCTTATCTGGATTACTAAGTTTTGGCGAATCAGTTTCTTGAATGATACTATTAGAAGCACAATTTTTAACACTATTATCAAATGTAAAGATCGAGTAACATAGTAAAAATAAAAGAAAAATAGAAATTAATCGATTTTTAGTTTTTTTCATATAGATTTCACCTATTTTATGTTTAAATTTTTTGCATAAATATGCAATTTACAATTATGTCAAATTAATATTTAAAAATTTTGTTATCATTTCCGTGATATTCTTTAAAAAAGAGATTATGAAATTGTAACAAATGAATTTATAGAAGTAGATAAATCAATTATTTTTTAATTTTCAGCGTGGTAATTACTTTTTCATATAGTGGGACTTATTTTCATCAAGCACTTTTTCCTCGTTGAGTAATATAAATAAATAATTGCTTTCACACCATCCTCTTTTATACTTCATCAGAATTTTTTTTAAATTCTAAATATTTTTCTCTATAGTATAATGTCGGTCTCAAATTCTGAAAAAGGTTTAATGACCGGGAGCAAGGCACCAATGATTGATACTGTTGATATTCATGAGAAAGAAATCAATTTAACAGATGTTCTTCAAGATTATCGTGGATTGTTAATCGATTTTTTCAGAGGGGCTTGGTGACACTATTGAAAGGAGCAATTATCTAAACTTAACAATAATATATCTGAAATTGAAATGAGAGATGTAAAATTTGTATCAATCGTAACGGATAGAGCAAGACCTTTAAAACGGCTTGTTGACAAGGAAAACTATAAATTTTCAATAATTGCGGACGAACAAGTAAAGATTTCAAAAGATTATAATGTCTTTGGAAAACCAATAGACTATGATACGATTAAAAGCGAGCTCGTAATCCCTTCAACTTACCTAATAGATCAAAATGGTAAAATCGTGTGGCGTTTTATCGGTACTAAAACACATAGACCTAAAATTCAAGATATTCTTAAAGCGATTGATACTTATTTACCAAATTAATTATAAAAATAAAAATTGAATGATTCAACCGTATAAAATCTAGACGCTTGAGGACAACCCTGCCCGGGTTCATCTTCTTTTGGTTAATATACTTAGAATTATAAAATATCTATCTTAATTTAACCTTTTTAAAGGATAATCTCATTGATATTGATTATGATTAAAGAAAAAGATTCAAATAATTCAGAACAAAAAAAGGGCGAGTCTCATTTAACCAAACCTCCTAAATGGCACCTTTATGTTGGAATTTTGCAAATATTCTTTTCGGTTTTGATAGGTATGGTTGCAGTGCTTTTACTCCTTTTATTTGGAGGTGAATTCTTAATTGTAGACGTGGTAGATTGGGTGTTGCTAGTATTTGGAATTTTGCTTATTGGAGGGTCAATATGGAGTTTTGTTATGACCGTTCTAGGCAGAAAGTCAGGACGATTGCGGGGATTATTGCTGGAGAATATCTCAAGTAAAAAACTCAGATTAGTTTGGGTGTTATTTTGGTCAATCTGGAATATTTTTGTCGGAGTTCTACTGATCTTCATTTTTCGGTTACTTTACTTCGGAACAGCTGATTCTTTACCAGATATTTTAATATATATACTTGCCATCCCGTTTTTTGGATATGCCGGGTTATTTATTGTAAGCAGTATTAAATTTTTCCTGGAAAAATTCTGGTACAAAAGGGATGTAAGATTAATACGTGGTGTAACTGCTGCTGGTATTGCATTTCTAATCGTTTTTGGTACTTTTGGTGTAACATTAGCTTTTTGGAATCCACAATGGACTGATGGTGTACAAAGACAACAATTGTTTGTTACTGGAGAACAACCCGGTCGAGGATATCGAATCCCTGCATTAATCAATTTGCCTGATGATGTTATGCTTGCTTTTTGTGAATCTCGTTTTGAAGCAATGTCTGATTTAGGAGATATTGATATTGTGATGAAACGAAGCACAGATGGAGGAGTAACTTGGGATGCAATTCAAGTTCTACAAGATAGAGGAGAACATACAGTTCATAATCCTTGTCCTTTATTCGACAACGATACACAAACCTTATGGTTGCCATTCTGTGTTGACTATAATACTGTATTTATCATGAATAGTACTGATTTGGGTGTTACTTGGTCAGAACCTAGAGAATTAACCGAGGAAATAGCCGCTGGAGGATTATATTGTGCAACAGGACCAGGTAATGGGATTCAGATGTCGAACGGTCGATTAATTATTCCTAGCAAAATAGGAGAAGCTTGTGTTATTTATAGTGACGACAATGGTTTTACATGGATTAAAGGCGGATATGTCGGCAATGGTGAGGAACCACAGGTTTTTGAAAGCTCGAATGGTTCGTTAGCCATAAATTGTCGATCCGAGAGAGGAGGAAATAGAATAATGGCATGGAGTAATGACGGAGGTGATACATGGGATTCTTGGTATTATGAAGAAGATCTTACAGCTGCTGGCACCCAGGCTTCAACATACCGTTTTACAAATACATCTACTCACACACGATCTCGCGTTTTATTTTCTAATCCCAACTACTTTTCCCGCGGACATTTAACTATCCGGATGAGCTATGATGAGGGATTGACATGGAATGTTTCAAAGCAGGTATATGAAGGTCCATCAGCATATTCCTCAATTACAATATTATCAGATCATACTATCGTTATATTATTTGAAACGGGTAAGTATGACTATCGAGAATCGCTTACTCTAATAAAAATTGATCTAGATTGGCTAACAAATGGACAGGATGCACTCGTTCCGGTATAAATAGAGAAATCAATTAACTATAGGGAGTAAGGCACTCTCTATGAATAATTTATTTTTATTTTTATTTTCCTCTTCTTTTGATTAACATTACTAGAATTAAAAGTTTAAATGATTAAATAACAAATAAATCATATAAGATATTTAGAATAAAAGATGAAATGATATGAACGAAAAATTTCTAGAAGGGAAGGGAGCTATAATTACAGGTGGTGCTTCTGGATTTGGAAAGGGTGTAGCACATGCCTTTGCTGAACGAGGAGCAAATTTAGTTTTAGTAGATATAAATAATGAGCTTATAGAAGAGACATCTAAAGATATTGAAAATAAAACTAGGCAAAAGGTAATACCAATAATATGTGATGTTTCAAAATCAGACCAAGTAGAAACAATGGCAAAACAAGCCTTTCAAGAATTAGATAACATTTTTGTATTATTTAATAATGCAGGTGTTGGATATCCTTATGGAGCTGACTTGTTAAGAACCAAAGAAAAAGATTGGGATAGAATTTTAGATATAAATCTTAAGGGGCAATGGCTAGTGTCTAAATCAGTATCAAAAAAAATGAAAAAACAAACTTTTGAACCTATTGCGGGAAAAATCATTCATACAGCATCATTAGCGGGAATGAAAGTTGATAATAAAACTCCAGTTTATACTATTAGTAAGGTCGGAATCATTGCGATGGTTCAGATGTTGGCTCAAAGTCTTGCTCCAAAGATTACAGTTAATTCAATATCTCCAGGATATCATATAACTGGTATTTATGATAATAGGGAAGACGCCGTTAAAATGATAATGGATGATGGACACGTCAAAACTCCCTTAAACAGATTAGGTACAGTTGAGGATGTAGTGAATGTTCTCCTATTTTTAGCATCTAATTTATCGGATTTTATAACAGGACATAATTTCCCTATTGATGGAGGAATAGCTGAAGTTGGGGTTCCAGCATATTATATTAAATCAGATATCTAATAAATAATAAGAGGTGAAAAAAAATGATAAATATTATAATTGCAATATTTCAAATAATTGGAGCTATTGGCATTGGAGGATTTTGGATATACTTCTTCCTCGTCGAGAATAAAAATCCTGAAAATACTGAAGTTTTTCTTGCGTATGAAAGATCATTTCCAATTCCAGACATATTTTGGGCGACGCCTGCTCTATTACTGGCAGCAATTGGCCTTTTGACTGGTGAAAGATATGGTATCTTTTTTTCCATAGCTGCAGGAAGTGCTATATTATTTCTAGGGCTATTAGACATATCTTTTAACGCTCAAAATGGTGGATATAAGAAGAGTACATCTGATACAATAATGAACTTAGTTATTAACTTATACTGCGTCATTTTTGGGATACTATACATGGTATATGGCTTCATAAATTTTTAATAAAAGTAAAAATGAATAAGATTTAAAAAGTGAATCAAATGGTAAAGGAGAAACTAATATTAAAACAACCGTTTAAAGGAAAATGGGCAATAATTAGTGGTGGTTCAAAAGGGATTGGGAAAGCTACAGCAAAAATTTTCGTACAATTAGGTGGGAACGTGTGTATAGTAGCAAGAACTTTAGATGCATTAAACACTGCCGCTGAAGAGATTAAAAGTTTAAAAGTAGACGAAAATCAACTAGTGGAAGTAATTTCTTGCGATATGTCTAATATGGAACAAGTTGAACGGTTATTTAAAGAGTACATTAAAGAGTTTGGTGTTCCAGATTATTCTTTTAATTTTGTAGGTATATCTTATCCAAATTATACAGATAAATTGACTATCGAGGATTTTAAATTTCATATGGATACCAATTTTTTTGGTCAATTGAATTCAATTTTAACAGTATTGCCGTATTATATGGAAAGAAAAGAGGGCCATCTTATTAACATGTCTTCTATTGCAGGATATATTGGTTTAATGGGTTATGCTGCGTACACCCCCACTAAATTTGCTATCGTAGGGCTAAGT
>JAGXNP010000192.1 GCA_019894885.1 Promethearchaeota archaeon
CTGATAGATGTGCCAGAATTCTGGCAATCTAACAATTTTTTAACTGGTTCGTAATTTCCATAGTTACTTTTAACAATAAAGGAATGGTTTGATGCTTTTGAAATTTTATGACCTAAGGCTTCTAAAATTTTAATCGTCACGCCAACATCACCAGAAATTAAAGGATTTTTAATGATTGAAACTCCTTTTGTTAAGCTAGAAGCGATAAAAGCACGATGAGAATAACTCTTAGAAGGTGGAGCATTTATGGTACCGATAAGTTTCTTTGTTGGAGCTATTCTAAGCTTCATTTATTATCATAAACTGATTGATTTAAATAGATGTTAAGTAAAAATAAATGAAGGCATAGATTATAATTTTGTTTTAATTAGCGTAATAAGTTTAAATAGAGATGGATGACATAAATTATAAGATTCATAAAACATAATAGGTGCAGACTACTCATTATATATTAATTGATTTATATAGTGAGTTTGGCTCAAAAATAGAACATATTTGATGATTATAATGGGAGATAACATTTTAGGAACAAGATTTAAAATTTCTTCGTTTGGAGAGAGTCATGGTAAAGTAATTGGAGTTTTGATTGATGGTACACCCGCGGGATTAAATTTTGATTTAGGCTTTATTCAGCATGAATTAAATAAACGAAAACCTGGACAATCGCACCTGACGACAGCCCGTAAAGAATCAGATAAAGTAGAGGTTCTATCGGGAATTTTTAATGACAAAACAACTGGTGCCCCAATTTGTTTAATCATCAAAAACAAATCGTTTGATTCTACAAAATACGATAAATTTAAAGATCTATTAAGACCTTCTCATGTAGATTATGTTTTAATAAAGAAATATGGTGGATTTGCTGATTATCGTGGATCAGGAAGGTTTTCAGGGAGAATAACTGCTGGATTTGTCATGGCAGGTGCGATCGCGAAATTGATTTTAAACAAATTCAGCATCTTTATATTTGCATATACAGAGAGTATTGGAAAAATCATAGACCCAACTGAGTATACCGTTGATAATATTGAACAGTTTGTCAAAGTTAGGGAAGAATCTCCTGTAAGATCTTTAAATGCGAAATTATCAATGAAAATGGAAAATGAAATCGAATATATCAAAAATTCGAAGGACTCAGTAGGGGGAAGCATAAAGTGTATCGTTAAAAATATCCCTCCGGGTATTGGTGGACCAATCTTTAATAGCCTTGAATCTAAGATAAGTAGAGCAATTTTTGCAATCCCGGCAATAAAAGGCATAGAATTTGGTGCTGGCTTTAAAGCCGTGAATATGAGAGGATCAGAACACAACGATCCTTGGATTATAAAAAATGGGAAGATAATAACCTTAAAAAATGATTCTGGGGGAATCTTAGGAGGTATTTCTACAGGAATGCCTTTAACTTTGCGAATTGCTATAAAACCAACAGCGTCTATAGGAATGCCGCAAAAAACTGTCAACATTAGAACTATGAAAGAAACTGAAATCGAATTAGAAGGGGACCATGACCCTTGTATAGTTCCAAGAGCAGTTGTAATAGTAGAATCAATGTTAGCGATCGTACTATTAGATCAATTATTAATTGAAGGTTTTATTCCAACCGTATTGAATAGCTAATAGAAGATATATCATAATATATTGCTCGCGTTTTCTATGGAAATAAAATCATTAACCATTTTAGCTTTGAGTAATTATAAAAATCTTATTAAATTTTTATAGATATCTTGTTATTTTAGAACTATAATAAGATAAGACCAGTAAAATAGAGTTTTATCAAAAGAGAAACGAATATGAAAGAAAAAGAAGAAAAACTTCAGACTGCGATTTTAATTGGAGCCGGAACTAGAGGAATGACTGTTTATGGTAATTATGCTCTAAGATATCCTAAAAAATTAAATTTTATCGCTGTAGCAGAGCCAATTACCTATAGGAGAGATAAGTTTGCAAAACTTCATAATATTCCTTTAGAGCGTTGCTATGATAGTTGGGAGCCCATTTTGAGAGAGGACAAATTTGCTGATCTTATTTTCGTCTGTACTCAAGACCAAATGCATGTGGAACCTACTTTAAAAGCTCTAGATAAAGGTTATGATATTTTATTGGAAAAACCTATGGCACATACTCTCGAAGGATGTTTTAAAATCGTAGATCGGGTCAAGAAAACAGGGAGAATTTTAGGAGTTTGCCACGTCCTAAGATACACTGCTTTTTTTTCAACAATTAAGAATGCAATTCGTGAAGGTTCATTAGGAAATCTTATTAACATTTCACATAGAGAAAATGTCAGTTGGTATCACATGGCACATAGTTTTGTTAGGGGTAACTGGCGGAATGCTAATGAAGCGTCCCCTATGATACTTGCAAAATGCTGCCATGATTTAGATTTGCTTTTTTGGATGGTAGAATCTTTACCAAAAAGAATAAGTTCGTTTGGAAGTCTTCTACATTTTAAAACTATAAATGCTCCTAAAAATTCTCCAGATTATTGTATAGAAGGATGTCCTATAGAAAATATTTGTTTATATTACGCTCCAAGAATATATATTGATATCGTACCTATAACTCAAATCTTAGAAAAAAGTGAAATAATCTTTTTTAAATTTCTCGCTAATTTAAGAAAAAAACATAAAAGAGTATTAGCTATACTAAGTAGGCTAATCAAACTATTGCAAAGTTTGAGATATTGGAGAGATTGGCCAGTAGAACCACTTTATTCTGGATTACCTGAAGAAGCGAGTGAAGATTATTCTGATGAAACTAAAATGAGAATTTTAAAAACGAGCCCTTACGGAAGGTGTGTATATAAGTGCGATAATAATGTAATTGACCATCAAGTAGTAAATATCGAGTTTGAAAGCAATGTTACCGCGAATCTTATAGTTCATGGATTTAGTGAGAGAGAGGGAAGGACTTTGCGAATTGATGGAACAAAAGCTACTTTAATTGGAGAATTCTTTGATTCTGGGCAGAAAATTACAATTTATGATCATTTTACAGGCACATCTAGAGTGATTTTTTCTGAAAAACTATCAATTGATTATTCTGGTCATGGAGGAGGTGATTTTTCTTTAATCGATTCTTTTTTAGAAACGCTTACCAACCAAGAAAAGACTCAACCCTTAACAAACGCCAATGATACTATTGAAAGTCATCTCATGGCTTTTGCTGCTAATGAATCTAGGTTAAAAGCAAAAGTAATTGAAATGGATGAGTTCCGAACTAGATTAGTCAAATCGAAAAATACAAATTTATAATTTATCTAGCTTTATTAGATAAATATACCTAGAAAAAAAACAGTGTGTTTAATATGAGTTGGAAAATCGATACTGCTGGACAGTTCATAGAGTTTTATGTTAAGAAAGGGCATTATTTAGTTGAACTTTCAGAAAACCACTTTAAGAATAAAGAATACAAAAAATGTCTTGAGCTACTTTCGCAAGCACACGGAATGTTTGAAAAAGGAGGCGCCAAAGATGAAGCGGAGAAGGTAAAAGTTAAGTTTAATGACATAAAAAACACCTTCTTCACAAACACTAAGACTTAGTTTTCGGTCATATTTTGTATTCTTCTATTAATATCCGCTATATGTGGTCCATTCCAAAATACTTTTCTACATGTTGGATTAACACATTGAAAAAATTCATTGTAGTTTAAAAAAGTTTCATGTTTCACTAAGTTTTTTATCAAAATCTTATTAGTAACTTCTTGAAGAAGTGAATTACAAGTCGAACATCTTGCATTCTGAATGTTAAAATTTAATTGCATTTTTAATTTTTGTTTAATTTGATTTAAATACGAATATACTCCCTCCCCTTCAAGAAGAATTGCGTTGTCCATAATATCCTTATAGAACGGGAGATCCTTAGTTATGACTATTCTGTTAGTTGATTGTGCGTATTCTTTTAAGTTATTATCAGGGACAGGATTAATGTTATAGTATTCTATTAAATCGTTGGCATATACTGTATCATATCCAAAAATTCTTAAGAATCTCGCAAGTTTACCTAACATAGCATCTACAAGAAATTTCATCCTTACCATAAATATATTTAAGTTATTAAAAAATTATATAATTGTTATTTTTATATATTTTAAATTTATGAGCGGATTTCAAGTGAATATTAATGATTTAATGAAGAAGGCTGCAGTATTTCATGGTCATTTATGCCCAGGTATTGCTATTGGGGTGTTAGCAGCTAAATACGCCTTAGAACAAGGTTATGAACACTCTCTTGATGAAGAAATTGTGGCAGTTGTAGAGACAGATAATTGCAGTGTAGACGCTCTCCAAATTTTATTAGGGACAACTTACGGTAAGGGAAATCTTGTACATTTGGATTATGGTAAAAGTAATTATAGTTTTTATAATAGAAAAACTCAGAAAGGAATAAGGTTAGCTTTAAAGAAAGATATTTCAAATTTTAAAAATTTGTCGCGAGATGAAAAGATTCAAAAACTTCTTGAACTTGAGCCAGAAGACATTTTTGATATACGGGAAATCGAATTTAATCCTCCTGGTCTTGCCCTAATAGACGAATCGGTCCCATGTAAAATGTGTGGTGAACTTACTATGGAAAGTCGAATTATGAACTATCAAGGAAAAAGCATCTGTGTACCGTGTTATAAAGAATTAAGAAAATAGAGATACGTGTCAATTTTTATATATACCTAATTGAATCCTGAATTAAAATGAAGAAACAGTCTGCAATTAACCTAATCTCTGAGGATAAGTGTTTTTTCTTTAAAATAGATTGGGGTTTAAATCTCATAATATAATATAATAATGGAGAAATTAAAGGTGCACTAAGTGTTACTAAAGAAAAAAATTTGAAACGAAAAGAAATTTAACAATTTTTAATTTATAATATTTGAAATTATAAGAATATCAAATTTAAGGAAAGAAAAAGTATATTTTTGTTAGTTAATAAGTATAAAATGTAAGGAGAGAAATAATTGTCATTTAATATGGGATGATTTGAGGAAAACTATGATTCAAGAAGTGCAAAAAGATTACACTCTTTTAGTAAGAGGACCTTCAAGAGTTACTTTATTAGAAGGAAAGGTTGAAGTGTTTGGAAAGGAATTTACACCTAAGAAAAGCGAGGAAGAAAACACCATTATTGTACCCGGTGCTAATATTTATCCACTATTCGCTCTGGAATCATCGAAATTAGAGATTTTTACAAATAGTAGAGAAAATATAGAAATAGTAGAAGAAAACACCATAAACAAAGAATGGGTTAAAATTAAGGATTCTGTTATACATGCAATTAGGAAAAATGAGGGAAAAAAACCACTAAAACTGATGGTTTTAGGCTTGAGCAGTGGTAAAACTACTCTCATTAAATATCTTGCAAATAGCATACTTAAAGAAGGATTGAAAGCAGGTTTTCTGGATTCTGATTTAGGACAACAACTACTATACCTTCCTACAACTCTTAACATAGGAGAAATTAATAATGACATCGTTTCGAGCGCTGAAATTGTTGCTGAAGAAACAGTATTTATTGGAAGTACCTTCCCGAAGGCAAATTTCAAATTTATAATAGCTCATTCTTGTATTGAATTAATAAATAGATTTTTATCAAAGCATGAAAACATAGATATCGTTCTTATTGATAGCGACGGATGGATAAAAACTGAGGCAGGAGTAATATATAAGAACTTTTTCATAAACACCGTTGATCCTGATGTTTTAATTATATTTCATGATGATAGTATTGAAGAATTAGGAGAAATTGAAAAGAACGCATCTAAATCGAAGAAAAGAACAATATTCTATTTAAAGGAAGGAAATAAATATTTCTACGAAAAAGATAAGGAAGAAAGAAGATTTTTACGGCAGAGTCAGTT
>JAGXNP010000193.1 GCA_019894885.1 Promethearchaeota archaeon
TTAGTTCTTTTTCTCGAGATTAGAGTCTTAATAATTCTAACATTAGGAGGGTTCACAAGTATAATATTTACCTTCCGCACGATAAGCGATATTATAATAATAGCATTATCAATAACCTCTTTCATCCTAATCCTTAAGGATGAAAAGATTCCTCGAGATTGAATTTTTTAACTTAATTTACATCGCTTTTTTTTTTAATTAATCTATGGACCATTCGAGTAATGATAATATTAAATTTTTACTTGATAATCCTCCTCGAGTAAGTGTGCCTACAAAATTTTCTCGTTTAAACATTTTTTTTAAGACATACCTTAAAAGTTGTTTATCCAGAAGTCCTTTTTGTTTAGCTTCATTTTGAAATCTATGAGCTTTCAGATGTAGTGAATTAATCTCATCCATTCTATCTTTTAAAAACGATCTGCCTTTAAAAACTCCCTTCCCAGAAGTAAAGAGAAGCAAATTGTCCATTCCCTTTGTGAAATCATACAATTTTTTAATTGATTTAAATATAAGGGAGATATCTTCTGGAATGTCAGTATCTTTACCAAATATCATTTGATATTTTGGCATTACTGCGTCGGTGATAAATGCCCACTGTTGTTTTCGTTCAATTAAACTAATAAGTTCAGGAGCATGTCCAGGTGTATCTATTATATTAAAAATGTATTTACCTGACTTAGAACTAATTGGATCTTTTAATAGTTCAGCTTGAAACGGGTGGTAATCTACGCCCCAAGTCATTTGACGATAATCGGGATATTCTTTTTCTTTCCTCAATAATGAAATAGCCAATTTACTCACAAATACAGGAATCTTAAATTGTTCTTGAAGCATACGACCTCCCCCACAATGATCTTCGTGATTGTGAGTAATTACACACTTTTCTACCATGTTATCGGAATCAAGAGATTTGATAAATTTTCGTAAATCATCGACCCCTCCTGGAGCACCTGCGTCAATTAACAACCCGTCAATTAGAAATGTCGAAGTCCAAAAAGGTTGTGGCATTAATTCGTTGTCTGAAGACCATTTCCATTCTAATATTTCATTATTATAATGATATACCTTTTGAACTACCATGTAACTACCATCAAGTTTTATATTATAATTCTTAATTAAAGTAATTTAATTCAGAGACACGCTATAAGTAAAAAATAAAATATTTCTTTGATTTTGCTATATAAGTAGTCTAACGAGATTAATTTTAAATTATTTTTTATTATTTGTCTTTAATTTTTTATGTTGTAATGTAAACTAATTTCTATTATTGATAAGAAAATGCTAATCAAAGAGTTAAGAGAATTAATCATTGATTTTACATTGAAGGCAAGCGGAATAATCCAGACTTTAATTAGTATTACTTATTTAGTACATGCCCTGAACCTTGATTAAAACTAATCATTTGTCGAGAAAGTATATCAAAGTCAAATTGAATAAACATAGTTCTTTTTCGCATCATAGTTTCAATAAAGAAAAATCTTATTGAAAAAATACCTTCCTTCCTAATAAATATTGGAATCGCGGTCCATTTTGCGAAATAATAATATTTATTACAGAGTGCCATTCCTTGTTCGAAAAGAACCATTTCCTCTTCATTTAAAACTGTTCTAGTGTTAAAAATCTCTTTATTTTTCGAAAAATGCGATTTTCTTACTATGCTTAAAGATAATTCATTCTCTACAATCTCCTTCTTGAAAATCATGAAAAAGAAAGGTAGGATTCCCGGGAAATACTTCTGATTTTTATTAAGGCTTGAGGAAAACCACATTTTTGAACTTATTCTATAGAAATAATAAATAAGAAAAAAGAAAGTGTAAAAATCAATGAAAAACGTAAGGGCAATAATATCTGCAGAAATAGTGAAGATTAACATGGAAACTATAAAAAAAATCACTGAATTCACCATTGTAAAAAAACTACCCGCTTTTTCGATGTTAAAGCTTCGCTCTTTTCTAGAGATTGGAAACAAATATGGAATTCTAGTAGTAGTTAGGAGGTCCATTGATACGTGCAACCCATAAAATAAAGATCCTATAATCCAAACTATAAAGAATGACCTTTGACTTAAGATAGAATAAATTCCGCCAATTATACTTGTTATTATTATTCCAATAATATATGAGTGAGATCCTCCTCGATGTTCAAGGTAATTCGATTTAAAAATTCTTTTTAAAGGCATTAAGAATATATCTAAATCAGGTAAAACTGAGAAAAAAATAGCTATAGGTAAAAAATCAAGAGAGATGTCCCTCATAAAAAGGATGTACGTAAGAGCTCCAACAACTAAATGTGTGAATAAATCCATGATAGTGTAAATGAAATAATATTATGAGTTTTTAAAAATATTTTATTATATTATATAACTATTTCATTTTGTAACGCGTTTTCTATTACCTTCTTAAAAACATCGTAGGGCTGAGCGCCTACTACGATTTTGTCTCCAATTATGAATGTTGGTACACCATTTATTCCATACCCTTTTAAATCTTTAAGAGATTTCATTAACTCGGATTTTGGTTCTTCACTGTCGATGTAATCAAGTACTTCGTTCCTACTTAAACCAACTTTCTCCGCTAAGGCTAAAAGAAAGGCTTGATCCCCTATGTCCTTCCCTTCTTTCCAGTAGGAATCAAAGACCAACTTGTGGAACTCCTCAAATTTACCTTTCTTCCTAGCGAATTCCGATAGATATAATGCTAGCCGCGAGTTTGGAAGCTTATCAGAAAGCTTTAATGAAATTCCAACATCATCAGCAAGTCTTTTTATATTTACTTTCATCATATCTAAATACTCTTTAGGAAAGGGTAAAGTATTCAATTCAGTACCTTCTTTTGGTGTTTCAGGGTGAATTTCAAATGGTCGCCACTCGATTTCAAGATCATAATTTTCTTTAAGCTGCTCTACGCGATAAAATCCAATGTAACAAAAAGGACAGATATAATCCGAAAAAACTGTAACTTTTAACTTTTTTTCACTCATAAATCAAGTTTTAGAAGATAAACCCTGCTTTTATAATTTATCGAATTAAAAAATACGGTGTTTAACTAGAATTTCTATGAAATAAAATTTAATACTCAAATTCACTGATATTTTGAAATATCTGGAAAAAGTTTAAATACCCTAATTTAATATAATGTTGTAACAATGATCTCAAGTTATACTGCTACAAAATCATTGGTAAGGTTTGTAATATTCTTAAGTATTATTATCGTAGCAGTTTTAATTAGATAAGCGAATCAAATCCGCTTGATCTTTTTTTATACTTTTTCGCGGTTTTGTTCGCTTGAAAAATTATAATTTTTGAAAAGGTCGTTGGTGGGTTCGTTGCGCTTGAAGCTTGGGTAGATTGAAAATCACGAAAAATAGAAACGGAGAAAATTAAAATGGAAATGAAAAATCAAGTTAAAAACTACTTGCAAACTAACGATCTTGATATCGGATTTCAAGATTTAAATGATTTAGTAATAAATAAACAAAATTGTGTTTTTTGTGGGTCTTGTATCTCACTATGTCCGCGAATTGGGATGAACGAAAAGGAACCAAAGTTATTAGAATATGATCCTGAATGTTCCACTTGTTTTAGGTATTGTCCAAGAACATACTTTCCTGCAGAAATGTTTGAAAAAGAATTGTTCAATGGTGATGCGAACAAAAGTTATTCAATAGGACACTATCAAAAATTAGTTGCAGCAAAAAGTAACAACGAAACTGTATTAAGGATAGCCCAGAATGGAGGCGTAGTTTCTTCACTATTAATTTATGCTCTTGATTCAGGATTAATAGATGGAGTATTACTTACAGATAAAGATGATAATTGGTGCCCAAAACCAGTAATTGCGAGGAGTCCTGAGGAAATATTATCATGCGTTGGTTCTAAATATACGATTTCCCCAACATTAATAACATATAGAGAAGCTATTAGGGAGTTCAAATTAGAAAAATTAGCATTTGTTGGTCTCCCTTGCCAAATCCACGCAGTAAGAAAACTGCAATTGTCCTCTCCACTCTCAGAAGTATATGGTAAGTTCACATTAATTATAGGACTTTATTGTTTCTCAAATTATACCTATAATCTGTTGAAAAACTTTGTTCAAGGAGAGCTTGGAATACCGTTAAGAACTGTAAAAAAATTCGATGTTTCAAACGGAATGTTTTATGTGTATAAGAAGGATGGGTCAATTAAACAGGTTCCATTAAAAATGACGAAACAGTATACTTGGAATAGTTGTCAATATTGTAAAGATTTTAGTGCTGAAATAGCTGATATATCTATTGGAAATATAGGAGCCTCAAGTAATGATTGGAATAGTGTTTTATTGCGTACCGATATTGGAGTAAAAGTATTCAATGATGCCGTTAAAACTAACAAAATTACTATATCTGATAACATCGATCTTCTTAAAATTGAGAAAATTGCGTTTAGAAAGAAAACGAGAATCACCCAAATTGATGAAAAAACTTTAAACGCTATGCGATTATTAGGTATTTCTGAATTCGAAATTAAAACTTTCACTTCCCTAATGTCGTTAGGACAAGCAAGTGAATCGTTATTAAGTGAAGCTATGAAATTAGACAAAAATTTAGTTATAAACGCTCTAAAAAGTCTAAAGCAACGCGAGTGGGTTATATCATCTAATGGTATTTACATTTCTGTTGACCCAACTTTAGTCATTAATAACGAGATTAGTAAACTTAGAAAAACATTCTTGGAAAAAATTGGAAAACTCAATAACGAAGTTCTCCCAAAATTAGAATCAATATATGTACGAAATAATATTAATCAAATACGCCATAAAGAAGAGTTGTAATAAACTCAAAGTATCAAAAAAGAACTCTAAATGAATTTCTCCATGAATAACCAATAAGGTAAAAAATTTGTTGGTACTTCGCTCTCAAGATATTGCTCTCTTTCCTGAAATCCTGCTAACCGATACACTTGTTGTGCAGCAACCATAAATTTTCCAGTATCCAAGCGAATTGAAGAAAATCCAAATTCTTTTCCTTTTTTTAATAACAGTCCTAACATTTCTTTTCCAAAACCTTTCCCCCTATATTTCGGTTTTATATACATTCTCTTAATTTCTCCAATATTCTTATTTAGTTTTCTCAGTGCACCCATTCCGATTATAGAATTATTTGTTTGTATAATGTAGTAAATACCCTCTGGTGGAATATAAGACGAAAGTTTTTCAAGAGTCTTTTTTACGTAATCTCGAATGCTTTCACCTAATATCAATACTGTGTCAATACTATATCGTTGCTGCATTTCATCAGCAATCCAAGATAAATATTCTTCGTTCAAGTTAATTAAGTGTGAATTATGAAGTTCTAATTTTATAGGAATAAAATTAACCATGAGATAGCACCAGTTTTATTTTTTAACTTCATATTTCTTGTAACTAGGCAGTAATCTATTAAAGAGTATATATAGGCAGATAAATCCTACTAGTATAATCATACAGAAAAATAATATCAGGCTAATAATATCATAAGAAATACAAAAACTTAAAAAGATAGCAAATAAACAAAAAAGTATAAAGTAGGGCACAGAAATGATAATTCCCCACTTAAAAATCCTATTTTTTGGGTTGTAATCTTCTAACACATACATATTCTTCCTTTTTTTTCCGAATAATTTTATTTTTAGGAAAAAAATTAATAGTAATGTCAACCAAGCAAAAGGTAAGGTAGATATAAAGTTAGTAAAAATAGCACCAAAGTATGGGT
>JAGXNP010000194.1 GCA_019894885.1 Promethearchaeota archaeon
ACTTTCTATAATACCGACAGGTTCATGCCCCATTATTTGAGGAAATGAAATAAAAGAACGTATAGGATTATCAAGTGACCCCTTAAGTTTTAATTCAGTCATGTCACTACCACAGATTCCACAAAAAACTGTTTTAACTATAACCCAGTCTTCGGCGATTATTTTAGGATAAGGAATATTTTTCAGAGATACTGGCCCTCCTGATTTCCAAAACCCTTTAGGATTTATTTTTCCTCTAATAAATGCTTTCAATAATTTGATTCTTTTTAATTCGAACATTAATGCTGGGATATTACTCTTCTCTTTTTTTGAATTCATATGAATTTACACTCCATTTATTGATCAAAATAAAATTTAACTTTAATCGATTTAAATTTCTCTTGATTTCTGGCAACTACAAACGCTTTTTTATAATCTCTTAGGAGAAATTTATGTGTAATTATTGGTGTTGGATCAATCTTTCCCTCGTCTAACAATCGAAAATAATGATAATATGCGTGATCTCGGATACCTTCAAAATTTTCTATTGAAAAAGCATTACTACCAATAATATTTATCTCTTTAAAATACCATGGTGTCCATTCAAATCTTTTTGGGACATGGACTCCTGTTAATACAATTACTCCAGAACTCTCCTTATTAGTCTCAAAATCTACTAATCTTGATTTAACGATACGTAAGCCTGTTTCTAATGTTTCTGCAGATGCGACAGTATCAAATAAAAAATCAATTCCTTCTAATAGCCAAGGTTTGCTTCTTTTTAAATAATAAACATCATAATTCAAATAATCTCCAACACTTTCGATGACTCTGCTTGGAGGGGATGATTTAATAACTAGATCTGCGCCAAATTTCTTTGCCATTTCTATTTGATGTGGAAATCTAGCAATAGCAATTACAGTTATATTTTCATAAATACTCTTTAAGAAGTGAATTGTCAGTAGACCAAGATTTCCACAACCATAAACCCCACAAATCGATCCTTCTCTAAGTTTAACTTTTAATATAGAATGTAGTACCACTGAAAAAGGATCTGATAGCATAGCTTGCTCCCATGAAACTGAATCAGGTATTTTTATTGCCATTGTTTCATGCGCAGGGAAATATTCTGCAAATCCCCCCGTAGCATCACTACTATTACCTGTATGAATTCCACGGCTGAGAATACCTTTTGTAAAATTTCTGCAAAGATATTTTTTTCCTTCTTCACAAGCACTACAAATAGGTTTAATCTCTCGTGGTTCGCAACTTATCCATGGATTTAAAGCAACTCTATCACCTAGTTTTAACTTTGATGATTTTCCTACTTTATCGACAACTCCAACAGCTTCATGTCCTAAAGTTTGAGGCCATGAAATTAAGGCAGTTATGGGATTATCAATGTTTCCATCAAGAAAGATTTGTTTCTGATCAGAACCGCATATCCCACAATATTTCGTCTTAAGAATCAACCAGTTATTAGATTTAAGTCTTGGAAAAGATACTTCTTTCAAGTGTAATGGTCCAAGTTTGAAAAGATATCCTTTTAGATAAATTGTTCCTAATATTTTAGATAATGCCAACCTGGAAAGTTTATAATTAAATACGAGTGCTTTCATAATCCTTATTCATGAAGTATATTAATCACTATTAGAATTTTAATTATTAAAGATGTTTAAACTTTAATAAATGTGATTCGCTTAAAAAATATTTATTATTTAAAACTAAATCATATAATTGGGATAATTTTATTTAAGAGAGCTTTTATAATATTTTAAAGAACCTATAATTCATTCTTGTTTTAAAAACTATAATAACAATGATCGAAAAACCTGAAAGAAGGGAAGATGAAGAAGAGGGCTCGGAAAATATAGATAATGCAGATATCCGAAATCATGAGGCTTCTGAAGAGGAAACGAAAAAGGATTTAGGTAAACCTGTTGTTCTCAAAGCGGAAGCTTATAAAACAATTATATTATATGCTAGCAGATACGCTAACCAAGCTATTCCTTCCGAAGATTGGAAAGAAATCTACGGACTTCTAATTGGATATCGAGATGACGATTTTGTATATGTGGAAAGAGCAATCCCAATGACCTTTGGCCATGATACAGATGTCGAATTCAGTGAAACAGATTACGGGGATATTGAAAAAATTAACGAAGAACTTGATAGAGAAGGTAAAGGTTACTTTTTCGTAGGATGGTTCCATTCACACCCAGGATTAACATTATTTTTTTCTTATATCGATCTAATTAACCAACTTGGGTTTCAGGGTAAATTTTATGATGCAATAGGATTAGTTTTTGATCATACTCTCCTTGGGAAGAAGAGAGAAGAAAAAATCAATCAAAACATCCTCACAAAATATGACACAGGATTTGAGATATATCGATTAACAAATGCTACAATGGATCCTAATTCGGTCGAATTTGAATCGAATTATCATAAAGTAGATTATATCGTGGAAGGTTTAAATAAATTCTTTTTTGCAAACGTACTTGCAGAGTTATCATCTTTAGCATCTGCTGGAAAACCACTTCAACAAACCTTCAAGGAAAAATATAAACTTGACTCGAATTATAAAGATTTAGATGAGGTATTGGATGATCAAAATTCCAATTTAAATGAAGAAAATCTTGTAGAAATTCCGCTATCTGAGGATATGCAATTCAACATGAACAATATCTCTTATCAGACAAGTTTAGATGATAACAATTTAAAAGAAGCAGCTGAACAGATTATATACCAAGGGAATGAAGCTTTTAAAAACAAAGATCCTTTCACTGGAATAGAAAATTATCGCCAAGGTATTGTAAAATATAAAGAAATAAATGATATAAATAGAGTTATGGACTTACTAAGAAAGGTGTCTAGATTCTGTATTTCGAATAATCATTTAGTGCTTGCTCGAGATTTTGCTGAGGAATTATTCAAAGTGGCAGAAAATAACAATCATACATTTTATATGGGTATCGCTAATTATATTATAGGTTATATTGTCGTAAAAGAAGAAGAACTAGATGCCTTAGAATTTGGTTTAAAAAAAATTGAAGACGCAGCTGTAGAATTCATTAAAGTTAAAGACTTTGCTGGCGCTGGGATGGCTTTTAATAGAATAGGGTTGATTTATGAGAAAAAAATTAAGAGTATTGGACAAGCGTGCCTATTCTATCGTGAAGCTATAGAGAATTACAATAACGGTTTAAATTATAGTCATCCTCTAAGAATTACTCCGTGGAGCAAACCGGAAGTTTTAATTGAAAAAATTATAGAATTAAGAGATATAGTCGATGTTTTACTGCCAGATATTGAAAATTCTGAAATTAAAACGAAAGTCGTTAATGACTTGAAAGCTATTCATTACAACTTCTAATCTCGACATACTACCAAAAACATTTTTCTTAATTTGGATTAGAACAATCAAAAAAATTAAATTTTAGGATATATTATTTTTATTACATACTTCTTTTTGGTTGGTTGACAATTCCACGTAAAAAACAAAAAATAAAATTTTCCCGCAAATTTGCTTGTAAACATCTCACTTCAATGGGAGATATCTCCAATAGTTTGCAGCCCCTTTGCTACTGTGTTGAACGAGACTTAGTAATGGGCAAAAAGGCTTATGTTTGCCAAGTATGCTCTTTGTATGTACAGACAAATCAGCGAGTCTCAGATGTTTATGAAGAGAGTAGAAAAGGTGCAGAAAAGAAAATTAAGGAGAAAAAAATAGAACTAGAGGCATTTGAATTAGCTGAATTAGCAGTTGATAATGAACTCGATTTAACAATTGATGAATTTGAAGAAGAGGATGAAGAAATTTCTCTAAAATTCGAAAAAAGAAAAATTGGAAAAGACGAAATTGACGATTCTGAAGAATTTTCTTTAGAATGCCCATTTTGTGGAGAGTTATTTGGAGATCTAAGATCCCATTTACCAAATTGTGAATTTGCTCCTGAAGACGCAAGTATAGAAGATGTTATGCCTTCCAAAACGAGAAAGAAGAAGAAAAAACCTATAACAGCTTCAGGAACGGCGAATAAAGAAAAACAAGTATGTCCTTATTGTAAAAAGGAATTCGTCAGATTAGGACGCCACCTTACCTCCTGTCCAAAACGACCTGAAGATGATGAGAAGGAGGACGAAGAAGAAGACGAATCCGATGATAACGAGGAGGAGGAGGAAGAAGATAATGACGAGGAAGATGAAGATGATGAATCTTAAAAACCCTTATGAAAAGGATTTTCCTTTTCAATCTCAAAATATATATTATACAAAATAAACCATAGTTATGGGTAGTCAAGAAAATATTTACTATTGTAATCCTGTTTTTCGACCTCCTTCAGAACATAATTCACTTTTAATACAATTAACTGAAGGTTGTACTTTTAAGTGCGATTTTTGTGTATCAAATCTTCGAAAAAATTTTAAAATCCGATCAGTTGATGAAGTTAAAAGAGATTTAGATATCGGGGCAAGAAGCAAATATAGTTCATCCGTGCACAAATTATTTTTCTTAGATGGTAATGCTATGGTAACCCCTGTAGTAAAGTTATTAGAGCTTACTAATTATGCTATGAAAATTTTTCCTAATTTGGAAAGAGTAGGCGTTTACGCTCATGCGAAGGATATATTGAAAAAATCTGATGAAAACTTGAAAGCTTTATCAGATGCTGGATTAAAAATTGCTTATATAGGATTCGAAAGTGGCTCTGATGAATTACTTGAAATGGTTCATAAAAACGCCACAAAAATGGATTTTATTAATGCCTCAAAAAAATTAATGAAAGCAAACATAACACTGTCTGCAACATTTATTAACGGTCTTGGAGGGGCATATAACGAGAGCGTTTCTAAAACTCATGCTCTCGAATCAGCAGATTTAGTAAATAAAATCTGTCCTAATGACGAAAGAATATGGTATATTGCGTTTTTAACTCTCATGGCTCCACCCGGAACTGTTATACAAGAGAAAATATTGCGTAATGAATTTAAAGAGATGAAATCTTACGAGATTCTATCAGAATTGAAGCTATTCATTGAGACTATTAATTTTACTAATAAGTCCGCAAATTGTATCTTTAGGTCTAATCATGCTTCTAATTATTTACCAATTAAAGGAGTATTAGAAAGAGATAAATCTAAAATATTAAACCTTATTGAGTATGGGTTAAATAATATTAATACTTTAAAACCTGAGCATTATCGGGCTTTATAAATTTTAAATTTCAACTAATTTTTATGATTTCACTTATTAAAAATTACTTCTCGATTATATTGTGTGTATTTTTTTATGGGACTTTTTGGATTGTTCATGAGGAGATTAATAATGCTTTCAATTTTATCAGGGGATATCGACAATTTCTTAGATATCTCATTTAAACTTAGTTTTTCGTAGTTCTTAGCCATAGATTCGAATTGAATAAAAAGCAAATTCTGATAAATATTAGTAACTAGTTCTTTCAAATTGGGGAAATTCACATTTTTTGACTCTTTCATAAAGGTTAACATTTTCCCAGAAGCATCGTTATAATTAAGAACTTTATAGGAACTAATGATTGTATACAATTTTTTAATATGTGCGAAATAAATATTGATATCATCACGTAAATCATGAAGGTTATATTGATTCAAATTATTATCGACTTCACTCTTTAACATTGCTAAAAGTTTTATGAAATTTTCCAAATTAGCTTCAGTGAGGGTTTCTTTCCGAAGATT
>JAGXNP010000195.1 GCA_019894885.1 Promethearchaeota archaeon
CCTATGGCGAGAACAAATGCCCCTTGAAGGATTCTCGGGCAGATATTGAGAAACGAATTCTTGCTTCTGATGGCA
The DNA here is from genome assembly GCA_019894885.1 of Promethearchaeota archaeon. Taxonomy (GTDB): domain Archaea; phylum Asgardarchaeota; class Lokiarchaeia; order Sigyniarchaeales; family SOKP01; genus SOKP01. Next base: position 76 of record JAGXNP010000195.1, read on the forward strand.
TTATTCTTGTTTCACCTGTTTACTCGATGAACGTAACATGGTTGATGAAGAATTTTATGGATAGATTTGCATACACACTTCACCGTCCAATATTCGTAAACCAGAAGCTCATGTTGTTAGTAACAGCAGGTGATGTTGGAACGAAAGAAACACTTAAATCGCTTTCTTTTACCATGGGAGGTAGTCATCTGGTGTCCAAACTGGCTGTAAAAACACCTCCATATAAATACCTGCCCAAATATGAAGAAAGTATTGCTAGTGATATTGAAAAGGCGTCCCGAAAATTCTATAGAGCGCTCAAATCTGATAAACCGCTTCCACCCAAGTTTTGGGATGTCCTGTGGTTTCAAGCGTTTAAAACCACGTCGGAAAAGAACAAACATCATTTTCCTGCTGATTATAATTTCTACAAGGACAAGGAATATTTCTTTTATGAAACAAAGGTAAACCCTTTGAAAACTTTTGTTGCTAAGCTTATGCTCAGTTTAGTTTCAAGAGGTTTTGATAAAAAATTTGATACGAAATAATGTTACTTTTCCCAGAGAAGGGCATTACATTTGAATAATGGTGGTTTTGATTAAACAGAAATTTATAGAATAATAAGACTTAAAAAAATAATTTTTTTTAATTTTATATTTTCCATAGGAGATTAGAGTAATCATTTTCTACATTAAGTTGATCTAGAAGTACTGAAATTGCCCCTCGATGATGTAGTCTCCCATAATCAATCCTGAGATGGTAAGCTGACCATTTACGTCAGTTGTGAATACCATAGGACTGTGAGTTCCATCTAAGAAGGTTAATACCACATCGGTATTGTCTGCCAATGGTAATCCATCGGCATTCCAATTGAATGTGGCTGAAACTTCTTTACAGGATAACTCGTTGAAGAAGTCTAAGTCATCTCCAACACAGAATTCTTGTTCAGATACAACACCATCATAAGACCATCTGATCTTATAAAGATCACCAACAAAACCATCGTTTCCGATGAATGTATCTAAGTTATAGAAGTAGAATCTTCCATCAACATCTGAAATCTCAGTGCTAACTGTTTCTCAAGTCCAAATAGGTTGTCCAGCATCCCATCCTGATTGGTAGTATCTCAAGAATGTGACTGATAACCCTTCAACAGCATAATCGTTTCCAAAAATTACCGAGTTTGAATATTCAAAATCAAACATCATTGTAGTTGGAACAACTAATAGAGCTTCTGATTTCATTGCTGTGGTTTGATTCAATTCGATTAGAACTTCTGGGACTTCATAGGTTGTTCCTATGAATTTATACGAATAAAAATAACTATTATATCCTTTATATTCTCCCATAATCATTTCTTTTTATATAATCATTTGTATTTATCTCTATTAAAATAATAAAAAGAGGAAAATGGTATGGAAAAACCAAAATATGTCTCGACCTGGCGGAACAAGTGGATTACGGCGGGAGCGGGTTCTATCGACGATTTTATCAAAACTTACGAAAATTTAGTAAAGATGTTTAAGGAATGGAAAGAAATGGGTGTAAAACTCTATCCCGATTGTTCGACGGGCGACGATTACGCTGAATTTTACACTGAAGATATGGATGTGGCGATAAAAGCGGGATTTACCGTTACCATTGGCGACGATAAAGATACGGTTTATTTACTAACGGATACCGGAAAGGAAGTAAAAGTGCCTAAAGAAAAATTGAAAGGGTAGATTTTTACCCTTAATTATTTTTTATCTCAGACCAAATTATACTTCTTCAGATTTTCGAATAAGGAGATCTATAGTATTAGATTAAACCAACATTTGCAAGTGAGCTTCTATAGATTTTTAATACTTTTTCGACATCTTCCTCTTTGATTTCATCTCGAAACGCAATTCTAGCATGAGCTTTACTTAAAGTAATTATACCCCGAACAAGGTTTCCTATTTCAAGTATACCAAATAAAAATTTCTCTTTATTAAGGTTAACCACCTCTTCTTTAAACTCAATAATACGATTCATCAAACTTTCATTAGAAATCATTGGTTCAAATTCTTCTTTAGCGTATATTATATATTTTCTCAGAAACTCATTTGTAAATTGGAAATTACCTTTCTCTCCCCTATACAAATTTTCTTCAGACTCAAAAACAAATGAATTCTTTGTCAATTTAGAGTTTGCAACTAGGACTAAATCAAATTGTCTCAGTAGACCTCTTTTTCGAGGAAATCTTAGATTATCTGAAGCAGATAATTTATTATTATATTGTTTATCCTTGGAATGAACCGCTGCAATAATCGATGCTTTTTTCAAAATGTCTGTAAATTCTGCATTTAGACTAGACAAACGAGAATCTTTTAATTCTTCAAGGTTATCTATCAATACTATTCCTTCTTTTACATAATCTGTCAATCCAGATATTTGACATCTTTCACCTCCAATTTTATAGCGACTTTTACTAGAAACAAATCGTACATCAGACTTTTGAGAAAATTTAATAGTCATAAAAGAAAGTTTTTCTTCAAGTTTTCTTAGATATGTTGATTTAAAAGTTCTCGATGTTCCGATGATTAACATACTTATTTTACCATGGATGTTCCTTTCCATATTTTTAGGAGAGTCTTTAGAAAAGGCAGTTAATAATCCCACTAATTTAATCGAATCATCAATTAAAATATTGTCAAAAATAAAATTAGCTAATCTTTGTTGTAGATTTGGTGATTTTGCTATATTTTTGAATTTCTCTATATCTTCATTTGTGATATTTTCATACTCAACATTATTTTTTAGTTCTATTTTTTGCGCTAAAACAGCTAAATTTCGGGGTTGAGAATCATGAGCTTTATAAACCTCTAAGATTCCTGTTATTTGCACACGATCTCCTAAATTTGCTAATCCAATATGGTCTTTTTGTAAAATTACATCTATTCCCCGTTGAACACCTATTGATTTTTTATCAGTTTTAAGACATTGTATAAAAGCTATTTGGATTAAGCCAAAATGATCATCTTCGAATTCTGAAGATAATTTTGCTATGATACCTTGGCAAGTTAGCAGTTTATTGTGATAAGATACTTTCAATTCATTTAACGGAAGCAATAGTCCTGATTTCATCGTTTCATTTAAATTTTTAGATTATTAACTATAATAAAAAATAGTGATGTTTTAATAGTTAGAGTTCATAGGATTTTTAACATTCCTATAGAAACAGAATAGAAAGAACAATAAGATGATAAATTTTCATTTCTCATTTGATTATTGCTTCTGAGTATTAATTAATTAAAGTTGAAAAGGTAAGTTTACGAGCAATTTCTACTTGATGTGTTTGTCTAAAAACTGTTTGACTTTTTCGATTAACGCGTCTCTACATTCGGGTTTTCTCCACTCCTCTCCAGAGAAAAACTCTTCTTTTTTTGCTTCTAATTGGAGCCCGTACTTTGCGAAAACACAGAAAACTTGGTCGTGAAACTTATTAAAATCAGAAACGCTGCAAATCTCCGATAATGCCTCTTTTCTAAGGAACTCTCGAGCTTCCTCTTTGGTGTAATGGATTTTACTCATCAAAACTAGAATGATACCCATAAGAATTATATCGGTAGGGAGTTAAAAATTAGTGAGAATTTTTTTCCCTTTAAAAAATTGTAACTGATAAATTAATTAGATATCAAAAACCACCAAAAAAATTATGGAACGATTAGGAAAAAGTTTTATTTTAGTACTTGAACCACTTGAGTTCAATGTGTACGACAAGAATTCCAATCGAAGATTTCAACGAACTTACAACATTTTCCTACGATTACATGACAACATCAAGTCTCGATTGCGATTTAGATATTTATAATTGGACATCTGGATCGTGGGAACAACTGCAATCAAATACCGGAACATCATATATCACGGGTTCGAAAATTCTGACGAGCGATTACTTAAGTGATCAATACAACGTACAATTCCGATTTCAAACAGAAACGATTGAAGAAGATTTCGACATTAGAATTGATCAACTAGTTGTAACATATAGCAAATTTCTTAAAAAAGAACTAACTTGATACTGACAACGCTAATAATACGAAAACCTAAAAATTAACTAATTATTTTTTTTTACTTTTTTAATCTTAACATGAATGAAAATAAACAATATACAAAAATATAATCTCTAGATAAAATTATGATCTTTTAAGTTGAAAGAGAATTGCAATTTCGTAGGTAAGGTAGGAGTCGTCTTTTTTGCTGGTTTACAAATTCTTTTTCATTTTTTCCCCGATTTTGAGTAAGTAATTTAATTTACATATCATTAAATTATGATTTGAAATATTAAAAAAACTTTCCTTTCACTTACTTAACTGTAAAAAAATTTTTATGCAAAGATTTAAATATGAAAAAGTCCATTATGATTATGGACGTCCATTTTATGAATGGACTTTTTATTAAATATTTATGAAAAAAAGAGGGGTTGAAAGTGAATACAGAAATAATAGAACTTAGTGAAAAGCAAATTATTGATTTAAAAGAGTTTTTGAAGAAAATTGAATTTTCTCCAGAAGAAATGTCTAAGGAGTTTAATATAAAAGAAGTTTCCTCTCAAATAAGTGAGAATTATGAAAAAACGATTAGTCCAGGGCAAGCAGAGGCAGTAATGCGTCGAGTTATTGGAAAAACACTTACAACTAAAGAACGCAGCCAATTATACGATTTACGGAAAAAAATCCAGAGATATGAAAAATTTTTAACAAATTTTAGAGAATGGGGAATAAAATATGACTACCAGCTAAAAGTGATAATTCTTGGCCTAACAGAAGAGCAATCTGACTATCTTCCCCAAGTTTTCAATAAACCAATCATAGCTCCTGAGAGGGATGTAATTGGTGTTAATTTTTTAACAAAATTAACTGAAAATTTCGATAAAACCTTAGCAAGACTTCAAATCTGGGATGTTGCAGGTCAAGAGCGATTTGCCTTTTTAAGACCTCAATTCTATAGAGGTGCAACAACAGCAATTCTAGTGTTTAACAAAGAAAATCGTGAATCTTTTGATATGATTAAAAAATATTTTAATGAACTTAAGGAGAGCACGGGATTAAAAATTAAACTTAAAATTAAACGAAGATTTCAGAAGGAGATCTCTTTACCCATAGCACTTATAGCTACGGGAAGTAATAGTGTCATACCCTATGAAGAAATTTTATCTCTCGCCAAAGACATGGGAGCTGGTTATTTTGAAATAGGAAATATAGAAGATCAGAGCTTTCAAGATTTGTTCGATGGTATTGCTATGACAGTTTTAGTAAGACTTCAAGATAATCCCTAAATAATCTTTTTTTTTTTTAAGTTCTCAGGTAGATTTAGATTTATTTCAAAGAGTTTGTCTTGAATTTTATTTTTTAATTCCTTAGAGAAATTATTAATTATCTCGTCTGGAACATAGTTTAGGTATTCGCTTATCTCACTCTGAATTATCAACCCTAATTGATTCATTAATTCTTCAGTAGTTTCGTGTTTCCTTAAGTAAATATTTTTGTAGGTCTGAATATATCGTATATTGAATTTTTTTAACCACCTTTGACCCTTTTGTTCCACTAAAGATAAAATTTCTCTAGAACTTGAACTATTAAAGTTTCCAAATTCAGATTCGTATTTAATTAGATTATCTT
>JAGXNP010000196.1 GCA_019894885.1 Promethearchaeota archaeon
CTTTAAATGTAGCTTCTAAAAGTGATATTCCGTTATCAGCATCAATAAAAAAGATTTTATAGATAATACTACCTTACCCTTATCATTTTTAGAATTTATTAATTACTAGCATAATGAAAATTCGGTGTTAATAATGTTTTTCTTTTCCAAAATTACAAGTAAAAATAAAAATAGAGAGTTTTATAATATATACAAAATATAATTTATTTTATCTAACAACTATGAAAGCCTTCAAGCTGGTGTTATTAGTATTAATTATTACCTTTCCGATAAATATTAACAATGAATTCAAGGTTAGCTCTAGTAATGGCGTATCTAACTATTCAGTCAACCAGAGTATTACATATCAAGTAAAAATTAATTTTTCGCTTATTCATCAGTCTGGACCTGTTGGAAATTACTCGTTTAAATTTTCAAGGTTTAACGATCGTCAGCCAAATTCTATATTAACTCAGTTTAGTGGTCCTTACCAAGAAAGCGAATTGCAATATAGCAATATAACAGGAAGTGACAATAAGCCATTTATATATCGTGATAGATTTAATAATACTTACGACATTTTCAATGCAAGTTATCTTTCTCCTAGTGATACAATTAAATTAAACCAACAATACGAAATAACGCTGAATGAAGTCTCTTTTAACGATATAAATCCCTCAGAAATTGGTAAATACGACACATCTAACGAAATGTTTTCGTTATATTGTAATAACTCTGAAGTATATTATGAAAAAGACGACTTTAATCTAAACGCTACATCTTTTACAATTGTAAATCCCAGCGATAATCCTGTTGTTAAAGCTCAAAAAATCTGTGATTGGGTCGTTGATCACCTCATATATGATGATAATCTTCCTAATCAAGAAATGGGTGCCAAATGGGCTTACGATAACCAATTAGGTGATTGTAGCGAATATTCCAGTTTAATGATTACCCTTTTACGATGTCAAGGAATTCCCGCACGAAAGGTAACAGGATTTGTTATAACTAATGATCCATCTATAGTACCTCATGTCGGACAAGAATGGTCCTTTTATACAAAATCAAATGGACAGACTTACTTATTAGGGCATGCGTGGGTTGAATACTATGTTCCTAATATTGGATGGATAGCATGTGATCCAACTTGGGATGAAACTGAAAATTATTTCAATCATATCGATTATTTTCATTTAAATTTGAATATAGGCGCTTGGTTTTCTATTCCTGAATTACCAGATGAAAGTGAGTTTCCTCATCCTTGTATTGTTTATATAGAATCATCTACCTTTGATTATGAATATACTCTGAATTTAAAAGTAATCAGTATTAATTTGGATATTACGGAGATAATTATTATCGTTGTAATAGTATCGATTGTTGGGATAGTAATAGTCGTTGTTACTCTATTGATTAGATCGAATAGGAAAAAAAGAAAGCAATCCGAACAATTTTCAAACTATTAAAATTATTCTATTTCTTTTTATCTGGATTATATATAAGTCTGGATTAATTCGTTCAGGTTTTTAGATAATTTAGGTAAATTTTTATCTATTTTATCTATATTTAACTCTTTTTCCATGAACAAAAGTAGGTATAGGTTATATTTCTCAACTGGTATTCTTTTAAATATTATTTTTTTTGATTCGGAAGTTATTCCAGAAGAAATTAGAAAATCTTGCTTTAATAGTTTAAACTCTTTAAAAGTTTTATACAGGGTTTGGAAGTGAGGGGCAGATATTTCAAAAACTTTTTCAGAAATACCGAGCTTTGAGAAATTAGAGAGGATTATTCCATTTTCGTTGAGTAAAAGTATTGCATCAGAACTTATTTTTTTAGCGAAGTATTTTAATTGATTTTCAAACAACTCTCGATTAGGGCTTAATTGCGATAAACCGTAGGAATAAGCTGATATTAATGACCAATGATCAAAGATAGAAGTCTCGAAAATCTTCACAAAAAACCTTTCAGAGATTTCTTTTATGCTTACATTTACAGTTTTAATATTTTTTTTAATATCCTTCGTGTTTTTAATATCAGGATCAAACTTATTCAGACAGACAACTATAGGGGGAAATTCTTCCAATTCGATAAGCGATTTAATTATAGTTCCAAATAATTTAATTGCTTCTAAAATTCTTTCTGAATCTTGAATATCGATAAAATAAAAAAGTAGATCGACGTTATAGAGGTAAACTTTTCTTTGTTCAAGAAACATATCTCTATACTTTTTTTGACCTCCTAAATCCCAGAGTGATATAATAGAATTTTGTTCATCGAATACTTTTTCTTCGCTTCGCGCGACTCCTTTAGTTGGAAGAGTTTTGATAATCTCAGAATATCTTTGCTTAATAGCGTGCAAAAAACTTGTTTTTCCTGCTCGATCCAATCCTGTCATAAGAATTTTGATTTGTCTCTTTAAGGAGAAAGGATCCTTTATTTCACTAGTAAAATTGAATAATACTTCTTTTAATTCATCCATAATTGTTTGGTTTTCTTCTAATGTTTTAGCTAGTTGAACTTTTGACGCAGATTTATCTATTATGACTCTTAAATACTTCATGTTTTCATAGAAAAAAACTCTATCTTCTTCATTTATGAGAACAGTAATCGTTGCTGCCTTAGCGTTGCCTCTTGCACTTGGATCAAGAATTAAAAAGAAATATGTTAACCCGTTCAGTTTCAAATCTGGAAAAGGTAAGATCCCGAAATAATTAACGCTATCTGACGAAGTTCCATTTTGGTAAACAGAATCCCCCATTAATAGTGAAATAGTTTTCATAGCTATTAACAAGCGAGACGATTCGTCCATGGTTGTTGGCCAGTATATTTTCGGTGTGGGTCCATCATCGTCAAATAAACTTAAAACTATTGATTTAATGATATCATTTTTCTGTTCTGACATAATCCTACGACAATCTTTCCTACTGTCTAAGATTTAAAAGATTTTAACTAAAGAGACGCTGCTTCTAAATCTAATAATAAACTTATTTTAATCCTATTATCTTATAAGACCATTTAAAATAATATAATATACTAATATCAAAAAACTAAATCCTTTTATAAATTTATTCAAGTTTTATTATTCGACTTTAATGTAAACTATTTATAAAAAGAAGTATAAAATCGCTATCTGTATGGTAAATCTTTTAATTAACATATAAACGGAATTAATAAAAAATTAATAATAGTTATTAATGCCAAGCATTTCTTTCTATAGTTTAATCATAAAAATCAAAATTAATAGTCCTCAAATGTTTGACGAAAATATAATTCAGTCATTACCAGAAGTCCTCTATAAAGATAAAAAGGAGGGAATTGTAAAGAAGAACAAATTCGATCCTAATCGCATATATGATACGCTGATTAGAGAGACGAGTCTTTCTAAAAATGAAGCTGAAAAAGTGACACTTGATGTATTCCGTTTTATCGCTTCATCTAACATTAAAATTTTAACAGCACCACTAATAAGAGAGTTGGTTAGTTATACTCTTTCAAAATTTGGATTTGAAATAGCTCGTTTAGAAAATACAAGAATAGGTTTTCCTTATAAAGATTTAGAGGATAAGATTGATGAGTGTCAAGACATTGATGAACTAAAAGAATTTATTTATCATGGAGTTGTCGATGAATTTAATGAAGTTAGAAAACTTATTGAGAAACCTGACGAGTCTAGCAAATAAAATATAATTGAACCTTATTCTTTTAAAATATGATTGATCCTTATTCTTTTTCTTCAATTAAACAATTGTTTTTAGAGATTTATAACTTACTTAAAGAATCGAATTCCGAAGTTACTGAATTGTGGTTCGAGTTTTCAGATATTGATTTTTTTAAGACTTTTGACAAATATGAACTCCAAGATTTTACAAAAAGATTTGAATTTATCACAATTCAAAAGGGAAATTACCTACCTTACATTGTTATTGACAAAATTGCATTTATTACGAGATGTTTCAACCACTTGGATTTAGATATAAACCAATTATCATACTTATTAAATTACGACGGTTTCGAAGCTCTAATTCAAGAAATCTTATCTCAAAATCATTATAAGACAGTAAAAAATTATAGGTTTACAGATAGATCTGAGTTAAAATATGAAAGATCTCAAAAACGATACGAAATTGATGTTATAGGGATTTATCAGAATTATATTCTAGTTATAGACGCTAAGCAATGGAAACGTAAAGATTCTTATTCTGCAATGAACAAAGCTGCAAATTTACAATATCAGAGAGTAAAAGCCCTCAAAAAAAATCCTGAAATTCTATCTAATTTGATACAAGAAATCTTAGGTTTAACCTATAACTATAAAAAACGGTTACCATTTATCTTAATTCCGCTTATGGTTACAATAGAATCAAATTGGATAAAAATTAATGAAAATTCAGTCCCTCTTGTGGCAATTCTAAATTTAAACTCATTTTTGTACGAACTATCAGTGAACTTGCAATATTTTAAAACCGTTACGGTTGAAAAAATTTCTGTACAAAAGCAGTTACATTGATGTTTAGAACTTACTTTTTTTTATTTTGATAAACCTAGATATTGCTTTACTCGTTTCTTCACAATGCTGACTGCAAAATGTATAATTCCCGATTTTATCTTAGGGTGAGAGAAAATAATTAAGAGCATATCGTCTCCAGGGAGTTTTTTAAAGCTGATAGGCGCTAAATCTAATACCCCATCAGTGCCCCTTATGGATATATTTAACAAAGTTCCAGCATTTAAGCCTTCAATAATATCTTTTCCCATCATTGACAAATTGGCTGCAATTGTCGCAAAAAGTGAATCTGAAATCCTTGAACTAAGAGCTGAGGCTAATATTGTCCCGTCTTTTTTAATAATTGCAGAAGCTTCAATGTGTAAGTCTAATTTCAACAAATCGTTCAAGATTTCGTTCATACTCGAGGGAGGTATGGAATCTTTAGATTTTGTTGAAGCGTCTACCCCCTTTTTAACCGGTATTAAGGGTTTTACAGTTATTTTCTTTGATAAGAATGAAAGCACTTTTGTCATATCTTCTTCCAATTGTTTCTGTTTTATTAGGTTGGATTCAGTGTTTTTGGAAGCAACTGCATCTTGTGCGACTGTTTTAGACTTAGAACTTGACACCTTTCTTAGTTGATTAGGTTTTCCATAAACACCTTTATCAGCAATTATCGAACCTCGGAATGGTTGTGGTGTAATCTCTTTTAGAAATTCTAAATCTTCTTCCTCATCGTCTAGATTCTCATCGAAATCATGTTCTTCTATTTTTTCTTTTACATCTGTCGAATCTTCAAACATTTCCACATGATCATGATTCAATGCTTTAACTTTCGGGATTTCATGAAGATCAAAATCTTTCGGTTTAGTTGGTTCTTTCTTGTTTGATGCTTTTTTCTGTGGTTTAGCCGCTTGTGTGTTTTTTTTTGTTTTTATCTTTTCTTCTTGAGATTCTAAGATTTCTTTACTCTTTGTAGCAATTTTCATCCTTGGCGCTCTACTCGATCTCGGAAGTAATGCTCCGCACTTTCTACAAATATTGCCCGCTGATTCATTGTTAGTAGTACCGCAATTAGAACAGATAATCAAATAGTTTACCTCCTTGACCCATTATTAAAATGGGAAAAAATCTCTCTTAGAAAGATTTAACAATATATAGTACTAATA
>JAGXNP010000197.1 GCA_019894885.1 Promethearchaeota archaeon
TTTAAAGTAGGTTTTCGTACATTAAAATTGATTCCAGTTGTTTTAATGATGCTATTAGTATCAATGTTTGTTAACTTTCTGTGGAGACCGTTTGGTATTTTAATGCCCTATTTTGTTAGATTTGATCATTCTGGAACCGCCTCAGATTTAGCATTTGTTTTAACCTTTATGAATGGTGGTATGCTTTTAGGCGCATTAATTGCCTCGGTTAAGAAACAATGGAAACACGGTATTTCTATTTATTTTGGTGGAGAATTTACCTTAATGGTGGCATATGCGATTGTCGCTATTTCTCCTTATGGGTTCTTTTTACAAATGGGAATCGGTGCTGCGATTTTTGGTATAATGGTACCTATTCTTAATACAATATATTTAACTATTATACAAATAAAAGTACCAGCCGATAAAATGGGAAGAATTTCATCTATTGATTTTGCTGTCTCGATGGCAATTTCACCAATTGGAGCAATTATATCTGGTCCATTGGCAGAATTATTCGGTGTAGCGAACTTATTTCTTTATTGCGCTATATTGGGAATGCTAATTACAATCATATTCTGGTGGATTGCTCACGTACGATTAAGTAATAACAATAAAAAGGAAGAACTCGAATAAGTTGATGTGAGTATTGATGAAGCATTGATAGATTTATAACTAAAAGGTAATTTTGAACTTCTTTGAATTGTATCATTCCTAACTTATAGGATTATTCTTGCACAGATATCCCTATTTTTCCTTTTCTGTGACTTGATTCATAGTATCTATGAGCCTCGACCATCTGACTTAATGGATACACTTTATCAATAACTGATTTAACCTTTCCAGAGTTTTTGGTTGAATATTTTTTTTTCAATTATCATTTATTTCATAAATCAATATCAAATCATCCTTTATAAAGAGAAAAAGCGTTTTTAAACAATAATTTTTAATTGAATAAATATAAAAATAATAGAGGAGTAGATCTTTAAAAATCAAACTATCTTGAATAATATAAGTGAAAAATTGATGGAACAAATAATCTCACGCTGTGGAAACATCTGTTCTGAATGTCCTTGGTCCATCTATGTGCGTAAAAAAATCCTTAAAGAAGATTGGGAGGATTATTCTGAACAAGTTAAGAACTATATTGGATTTAAGCCAGTTAAATATGAATGGGAGGGTTGTGTTGGGTGTTTTACTCCAAATGATGAACTACCAACTCATCCTTTTTTTAACTTCTTGAAAAAATGTCGTACGAGAAAATGTGGACAACATAATGAGATTCCAAACTGTGCTTATTGTGGCAGATTCCCGTGTGCAAATACCGTAGCAAGGAACGATTTTTCTAAAGAAAAAATTTCAGTAAAAATTGGAAGGGAAATTAGTGATGCCGAGTATGAACAATATACAAAAATGTTTGATGCGATGGGAAATCTAAACGAAATTCGGAGTAGCCTAAAGGATACTCAAATTAAAAAACCAAAACTCGTAAGTCATCAATTAGAAATACCTAAGTTAACAGGGGTATTTAAGAACGCTAATTTCAAACTTGTCTATGATAAATTAATTGAAATTGCTAAATCTAATTTGGGGATTAAGGGTATTGATACTGTTTCCGGTCTCGAACAGCACAAATCTAGGAAAGAATTCTTGTGGAGATTTCTTTGGATTATTGGAATCTTTGGTGATATTGGTGAAAATGACTTAAATATCGATAGTGGAACTTTATACGATAATAGAAAACCTATATCACTCCCAAACAACGAAGATGGTTGGAAAATCATATTTGATATTCTGATAGAATTTGGAATAAATGCGGAGTTAGTAATTAAAACTGACAAGTTATACACACCTGGAGGTTATATGCGAGCAAAGATACCCAAAACTAATGAGCCTGCATATATCCTAAAAATGAAGACTAGCTCTAAACTACAGAAATACCCCTTTTTTAAGGTACTGAATAAAATGCTCTCAGAATTGCAGAAAAATAGTGGAAAACGAGCATTTTCAAATTTTAAGAAGTTAAATTTCAATTCCATTCTTGAGTAAAAAAAAAAGAATAAAAAATTAAAAAAAATAAAAAAGAGATTTAAACTAAATATTAATATTATTTTGGTTGTTTTCAGATTGCTCGAGTATTTCTTTCTGAATCGTATTTTTTCCTGCTTTTGGTGCTATCTTACTCTTTAATTGTTTTTCTAAAGGATGTATCTTTTCTGCATAATTCTCTTCGATCAATTGTTCTCTTGAACGAATTTCAAGACCTATAGATTTTGGTTTCTTCAGTTTACTCTTAAATTTTCGAATCATTCTCACTTGTTTAGGATATTTAAGTACTCGTTGATATGCAAATAAATAACCTCCTAAACCCACTGCGGCACTTATACCGAGGATGGTTAAAATTTGGAATAACAAAATGTCCTCGGGGGGTTGTACGACATTTAAAGTAACCGTGAATCGTTCGAATTCATAGTCATCACCAGCATAGACGGAAATAGTAATGACATATGTTCCTTCCCTAAGATTTGATATGGTTCCTTCATAAATACCGTCATTTTCGGGATCACTAAGAATATCTTGACCATATGTCCAAGTGTAGGTAACAGTTGCATTTAATACATTTATATTGAAATCTAAGTCTAAGAGTTTTATCTCTAGGCGATAATTTTGTCCGGGTTGGCGGTTAATAACCGTTTCCTCCGAAACCGTAGTGATATTTGTTCGGATTCTGTCTACTTGTATCCGCAGGAGTGCAGAAGATGATTGATAATTAGCACGTTGAGCAAAAATTGTTAAAAATCTAACTCCGATGTCCAATTGAGTAGTATCTACAGAGATAGAATAGTGATGGAGTGAAGGATTCTCTGTTAGATTTAAGGATAAGCCTTCCCCTACTAATTGAATTGTTGCTCCAGAAATGCTTAAACCAGTTTCAAATTCTAGGTATTTCACTGTAATATTTAATAATTTCCGTAATGGAAGCGTTAATGTTCTATCAATTGTTTTATTCAATCCGTTAAGGAAAATGTGCAAATCGGTTTCTTTTACAATAATTTCAATTCTAACGATCAGTGTTTGCGGTTGATAATTTGCTCTTTTTGCGTACAAAGTAAGTAAGTTAATTCCAAAGTTTAAATCATCCGAATCAATAGTAACGTTGTATTGGTTGTATATCGAGTGCTTAGTTAGATTTGAATCTATTCCTTCACCAACAATAATAACTTCAGCATTATCAATGAAAAGTTTTGCATAATCTTCGTAAATGACCGTAACGTTAATTAGTTCACCTATGGTTAGTTCAATTGATTTACCTAATGTTTCATTATTACCATTTAAGAATAATTGTAAGTTTGATGCTTTTTCTATAACTTCTATGGTAAATAATATAGATTGAGATACATATCCTTGCTTTTGGGCAAAAATGGTAAGGAAATTAATGCCCTGCTCCAAATCAATCGTTCTAATCGAAATATTATAGTATTGAAGGATTGCATTCTCGGTCAAGTTATCATTGAGTGCACCGGTTAGTTTTAAATTAGCGTTTGATATAAAGCTACTATCAGAGGAATCTGCAAAATAAACGGTAACATTTAATATTTGATCAATTTCTGCAGCGATGTACCTACTTGAAGTGAGATTATCACCATCAATGTATAATTCAAGATTAGATCCTCTTTCCAATACATTTAATTTAATGTTCTTAATTGAAGAGGTATAGTTTTCTTTATCGGCAGAGATTATTAAGAAATGAACTCCAATACCCAAAACTTCGGGATTCAACGTATAATTATATTGATTAAAAGTTGGATGTAAAGTTAAAGTCTCTGATATTCCAAGTCCCGTAAGCTCCACTGTTGCACCTGGGATGAAAACTGGAGTAATATCCTCGTAATTAGCAGTAATATTTAAAACATCATTAATAGAGATACTAAAAAATTCAATAATACTACTATCATCCCCATTAAGTAGAACATCTAAGGTTGTATCGCGCTCATTTACCGTGATTAAAATGCTCACTAGTGAAACGGTGTAATTTTCTTTCTTAGCATAGATTGAAAGCACGTTACTACCTAAGCTAATTTCGTTTGAGTTTTTCATTA
Source organism: Promethearchaeota archaeon (assembly GCA_019894885.1). GTDB lineage: Archaea > Asgardarchaeota > Lokiarchaeia > Sigyniarchaeales > SOKP01 > SOKP01. Next base: position 4,080 of record JAGXNP010000197.1, read on the forward strand.
AAAAGTATTGATCAAATGTCGCATGTTTGGAAAATGTATCTAATGTGGTCGTTCCATCTCGTAATTCAACGGTAGCACCATCGATAAAAGCACTCGTGAAATCTTCATAGATAGCAGTAATGTTGAAAAATTCATCATAAGTAACTTCAATAGACATGGTTTGTGTCTCTTCAAGATAAATAATAAGGGTAGTATCCCTTTCTGTAACCGTAATCAAAATACTCACTAAAGCAACCGTGTAGTTCTCCTTCTTCGCATAAATAGAGAATACATTGCTTCCCAATTTAAGTTCGGTAGTGTTCTTTGTCAAGTAGTACTGATTAAAAGTAAGATGTTTGGAGAAAGTATCTAATACAGTAGTACTATTCCGTAGTTCGACTGTTGCTCCGTCAATGAAAGGTCCTGTTAAATCCTCATAAACAACGGTAATATTTACTAACTCACTATAAGCGATTTCTATAGCAGTTGTTTGAGCCTCCTCAAGGTAAACATCAAGAATCGTATCTCTTTCGCTTACTATGATAGTTATACTCAATAAAGCTGCAGAATAGTTGAGTTTATTTGCGTATATTGCCAATAAATTTGTTCCCAGATTCAAATTTTTAGTATTGACTGTAAGATTATATTGATTAAAAGTAAGATGCTTGGAGAAAGTATCTAATACCGTAGTACCATTCCGTAGTTCAACAGTAGCACCATCAATAAAATAATTAGCAAAATCTTTATAAATTACTGTAATATTTATAGATTCATCGTAGGCTCTTTCAATAGCAGTAGTGGGCGTCTCTTCAAGATATATATCTAAACTTGTATCTCGTTCACCTACTATGATAGTTATGCTTACTAAAGCTGCAGAATAATTTTCTTTATTTGCATATATTGCTAGTAAGTTTGTCCCTAAGTCTAAATTTTTAGTATTGATTGTCAAATTATACTGAGTAAATGTTGGATGTGTGGCGAATGTATATAGAGTCGTACCTCCTTCTCTTAATTCGCATGTAGCCCCCACAATGAAAGCATCAGAAAAATCTTTATAGACTATAGTGATATTAATATATTCATTATATGGTTTTTCTATTACAGTAGTGGGCGTCTTTTCAAGATATATATCTAAACTTGTATCTCGTTCATCGATAGTCAATGTTATGCTCACGAATGCAGCAGAATAATTATCTTTCTTCGCATAGAGCGTCAATAAATTTACCCCTAAGTTCAATTCAGTTGTATTTATTACTACTAAATACTGATCAAATATAAGAGATTTGGTTAGTGTATAAATTACAGTAGATCCCTCTCTTAATTCAACAATCGCATCATCAATAAAAGGTCCTGATAAATCATTATAAATCGCAGTAATATTTAGTAATTCTCCATGTGGGAAATTTATTGCTATAGTACTTGTATGGTTCAAGATTGATTCTATTGTTGTTGTTCTTTCTATAAC
>JAGXNP010000198.1 GCA_019894885.1 Promethearchaeota archaeon
CGCTTGTAGAGGTAATTCCGGGATAGTTTTCGACAAGATGAGTTGTTGCAATCAAACCTCCGAAAATTTTGCCAATAACTAATACATCCAAAGCAAATCGTGCGGCATAAATTGCACAACCTATTGCAGTTGGTCCACCACCTAAAACGATGATATCATAAATCTTCTCTGGATCAATACTTTCCATATCAATATTAAACAAAAAATTTCATCTCCTTTTTTGCTATATTTAATAATTATTTTTTTTGTTCATAAAGTCTTATTTATGAGTTCATTTAAAAGCTCTTCAGCAGTTATATCGCCTATTAGCTTTTTATCTTCGTTAACGATTAAAGTTGGAACAGTTGTAACATTATATTGTTCACTGATATCAGGAAATGCCATTATGTCAACAATAATTGTCTGTAATTTACCTTCTGAGGCTAACGCGAATTGACTGCAGATTGATATGACTGTAGAACAATAAGAACAATAATCAGTAATTAATACCTTTATAACTGTAGAATTTATTTTATTTAGATTCTCTCTTAAAACATTTTCGTAATAATTAGGAGCTCCAGTAAACACCATTAATGCCTGTATAAATGGTTGAATTTTTGCTGCCGTGGGTACAGCTAAATAACGAATTATTACCTGCTCTTTAGAATTTATCATTAAAATCGTGGGTGCTTGTTGAACTTCATACTTTTTAGCTAGATCAGAATTAGCTTCAAGCTTATATTCTTCTATTTTAAGCAATCCATTAGAGGCTTTCTGATATATATTCATCACCTCCAACATTTTTACGGATTCTTGGAGATTGTTCGATGAAGTAAATATCTTCAGGGTTACTGGCTTATTTAGCTTTTTGATCTCTTCACGAATCATTCTATTATAAATGTATGATATAGGCAATTTATTCACATCTTTAATATGTTATTTCAAGGCTCAATATATTCTCATTCGGTATAAAAATAAAAGAAATAAAACAGCATCCTAAAAGATTCAATATTAATTCTTTGGTGTTAAATTAGTATTGTACCCTTATATTTCCCCCAATAAGCGCTCGTAATATTTCCTGAGGACCTACCATTCCAACTATAGTTTTTTTATCGTTTATAATAGTATAAGGCACTCCCGAAGCGTCATAATATTGTCCAATATCTGGATTCGCCATAATATCAACAATTATAGTTCTAATCTTCCCTTCAGAAGCAATTGCAAATTGGTTTACTGTAGATACAACACTAGGACAATATGGGCATGTTTCTGTTATCATTACTTTGATAGTTGATGGTTCAATACGATCGAGATTTTGTTTTATTGTGGCTTCATAATAATTAGGCGCTCCCGCAAATGTGAATAATGATTGGACAAATGGTTGGATTTCACCACCTCGTGGTGCTGCTAAATAACGAATCACTTCTCTACCGTTGTCATTAATAAATAAAATAGTCGGTACCCGCTGAATATCATAGCGCTTTGCGAACTCGGGATTATTATCTATTGATAGTTCCTCTATCGTTAACAACCCATTCGAATTTCCTTCATAAACCCTTAAAAGTGCCATAAATTGTCCACAATCCATGCAGGCTCTTATTTTGCCCCCATCTGCTTCTGTTCTTTGCGACGTGAAAACCTTTAACCTTACGGGTTTAGTAAGTTTTGCCATCTCTTTTTTAATAATATCCTTATATTTATCATCCTGAGACAAATTTATAATACCTCTTAATATATAAATTATGCATACATTCCTCCAAAATCTCTTTGACCCTTTGTTAATTTATCTAACAAATCTTGTGGAGTAAACATCCCAACAATTCTTTCACTCTCGTTTACGACAGTTAGTGGAACTCCTTGAACTTCGTACTTTTTTGCGATATCAGGGTTTAAGCTAACATCAATAACTTCTGCTGTAATCTTCCCTTTAGAAACTATAGCAAACAAAGTTAAAACTGGAACTGTCGCAGGACAATACGGACAAGTTGGAGTTATGAATATCTTCATTTCTGATTTAGCGATTTTTTTAAGATGAGTAAGAATTTGATCTGCGTAATAAGGTCTAACACCAGAGAAATATTGTATACTATTTAGAAAAGGTACAAATTCAGATCCAGTGGGGTGTGCTGAATAGCGGATAATTTCCTTATCTTCTTCATTAACAAATAAGATAGCAGGAATTCGGGTAACATTGTATATTTTTGCTTCTTCTTGATTTTCTTCAATAGATATTTCTTCGACACCCAACTTCCCGTTTGATAGTTCCTCAAGCGTTTTTAACAAATTATAAGCACCCTCACATGACATACACGCTCTTTTTCTTGAACCGTCTTCTAAAGTTTTAAAATCGGTAAATAATTTCAACACTACTTTGTCTTTTAATTTGGTCATTTCTCTCTTAACATTATCTAGTTCATTTTGGGAAAATAACATTATATCACCTTTTAAATTTCATTCTATTGTGAATACTTTTATATTTATAGAATTAAATATTTTTTGTTAATAATTCTTCTCTTCTACGGCGGTAATACACAATGGGATTATCACCTTGAATAAGTTTTTCATCCATTTTTAATTGAGTTTTGATTGGTTGTTGTGTTAGAACAACATTTCTATCCTGATGGAGGATAATGATATTAAATAGATTGGCTAACCAATTAACAAATGATTTTAAAATGGGGATTCTTAGAAATCTTTGATAGAATCTCATGTAAAACTTTGTATGTGCATCATCTATTGGAACAAAAGCTATAAATATCCGAACTTTATTCCCAAGATAATTCTGCCATATATGTGGAAATTTAAATTGAAGATAGAATATTTTCATCTCATCAGTAAATTCTTCAGGTTTTAAAGGTCTGGTCTTTCCATCATCCTTTTGGTTATAAACCCAAAAAGTAAACTCATTTTCGTCTTCAGAAGGCTCAACCAACGGTCCATGAACAACTGTTTGATAACCTCGGCCAATTGTATTATGATGGACATAAGGTAAATGAATTACATCCAGTTGATTTTCTATTGCCCGAGAATAATGAACCGGCCATACTTCTGTATGAGTTTTATATGAGAATTTTTTATCAATATCTTTGAAAAATGGCACTGGAGGATATTTCGGTTGATGTTCTCCCCACCATATCCATATAAAATCATGTTTTTCTTTAGTAGGATAAGCTATAACTTTAAAGCGCTCTGGCACCGGAGTGTTTTTGCCATTTGCAGGTATTATAGTACATTTTCCTGTCTCATCATACATTAAACCATGGAATGGGCATTCCACCTTATCTCCTTTGTCACATATTTTTCCTATACTAAGCGCCGCACCTCTATGAGCACATTTATCTTTAAGACATATAATTCTTCCATTCTTCTTGCGCCAGAAAACTAATTTCTCTCCAAGTCTTGTAAGGCCAATTAATTTGCCTTTTGGTACTTCTTTTGATTCCAGTACGGCATACCATTGATTCCTAATCATATTTAATCGATAGTAAAAATTAAAGCGAATTTAAGATTTTGAGTTTAATAATTTATAAATTCATTCATTTAAATATCAATATTTTTAAGTGCTATAACCGAGTCTGATGGAACTTCTTTTTGGAGCATTTTAAACGCATTATGAATGGTAGAGAAGGTTTTAACACTATAATTATCTACTAAATCCGCGAGTTCTTCATCAAAAATTCTCACAAATACCTCAATATGAGGATATCGTAAATCAAGTTTTGAGGTAAAATATAGGTTTTACTTATTTAAATGGCATGATCGTGAGCGATCCGCAATTTACAAAACACTAACTTTTTGGATCAAAAACTAATTATTTAAGTCCAAGGATTCCTTTAGTTCATATTAGGTAAATTAATAGTAAAATTAAAAATAATTATAATTTAAGGTTTTAAACCAATTTTTTATGTAAAAGCTTCTTCACACTATCATAGAATGAATTTTGCAGAGAATAAGTAGATGATCGACGGGTTATTAATAATTAATGACTCTGGAGCGCTATTATTTAGTTGGCACCCAGATAACTACGAGGGCGACGGAAATGACGACTTATTTAGTGGTTTTTTAACAGCAATAAACAGTTTTGCAACAATCGAGAGAGGTGAAGACATAAAATCTCTAAAGCTTAAGGAAACCAGTCTCATTTTCGAAAAATACGATGAGCTTGAACAAAAATTAACATTTGTTATAACCACTAAAAATGAAGAACTAATCGAGTTATTACACGCGATTATTCACGAAGTTATGGATAAATTTACAGAGCTTTATGTAGAAAACCTTAACAAAAATTTTGATGGTGCTGTATCTCATTATTACTCTTTTAAAGACCAAGTGATATTAATAATGAATTCATTTGGTTTGGATATGAAAAAACTAGAGAAATTAAGCCTTTCTGACGCTTTAAAAGAATTTATGAAAATGTCCGAAAAGATTGGTATGGCAGAAAAAGTAAAAATTCAATGGGAATCCGAAAAATCGTTTATTATCGAATCCGTTAACTGCTCTACTGCTCAGGTGAGAAGTGTCATGACTAAGGAAGAATAAACTAATGCTATATGTCCATGGGCTATTTTTGCAGCAGCTATAGCAAATAAACTAACTGGAAAAGAATTACGAATGGAGCCTTCAGAGTTTAACGAGATTGGAGCATTAACTAAACTAACCTTATTAGACTGATTTATTTAATCTTAAATAATTCAAATATAATTAAAAAAAAGCGATTGAAATAAAAAGTTATTACTTTATTCTTTTTTTAATTTAACGCCTGTTCTCTGAATTCCTACTTCTTTGTTTGTAGGAATGGGACTACCACATTGGTCTTTTTTCGCCTCGTTAGACTTAAAAGCTTTCTCTAATTCTTCTTCTATCTCTTCATCTGTTAATTCTTTATTTAGCATATAATATTATGAGAATTCGGAATATTTAAGGCTTTTATTTATAAAAAATTGATTTGTAAAACAAGAAAAATAGGATTTAATGCTGATAAAGAAGATTAAGTCTAAACTAATTATAACTGTTTGTTAAAGTAATCCAAAACTGCGTTCTCCTTTTCTATAGGTCTTCTCTCAGCCACGCTTACATAATCTGTTTTAAATGTCTCGTAAAAGTCTGAACGCATAAACAGATTACAATAACAAGCCCCAAATTCTTTAACATCATCAGGAGCATAATCGCAGGGACAGATTAAATCCCGGTCTAAATCTCTAATTCCTGAAGCAAGACGACATGGACAGGATTGATATCCGTATGATTTTTTATTCTCTGTTAATCCATCGTATAATTCATTTAATGTGTTTTTGTCTTTGTTAAGAGTCCAGTTGTTTTTCTGGCAAACCATTCCTATATATTCTTTCATGCCTTCTTTTGTCTCCATATCCATTTTAATTTCCTCCTTGATTCATTAATTCTTCATATTGAGATGGATTATAACCTACAACAAACTTATCGTCACATACAAGAAATGGATAAGATATTCTCTCTGGCTTGTAATTTTCTCTCAAATACGTGAGTACTTTTGATTTTTGGCTTGGATCAATTTTATCA
>JAGXNP010000199.1 GCA_019894885.1 Promethearchaeota archaeon
CATCTGTAGTCGAATAATTCCATGGAGATTCACCTGTATCAAAAGTGCCGTTAACAACCCAATCCTTTCGATGGGACACTCCATCATAATATATTGTGACATTTTTAGAAATCCAATCCTCTAATAAAGTGAAACTAACATTAGTCGGTAAAGATGGGGGGAAAAAAGTGTTGGAAATAGTAGAGTGTTGATGAATTAATAACGGGTTTCCATTTGGCTCATTTGCGGCTGCTTTTAGGTCATTAATTACATCTAGATCAAAAATTTGATCCATATTTTGTTCTCTACTAGAAATCCCATTGTAATTTCCGAAATAAAATTGGCTAACATTAGAAGATATCATAAAACATAGAACAAATAGTAAAAAGATAATCGTTCTATTTCTTATTTTTAACATTTTACCTCTCGATAACCTCACTATTCGATTTTTGGTTAGTTAAATCAATGTTTTATTGAGATTATTATAAATTTATGAAACCTTAGCAAAATTTTGATTTAAACTATTGTAAACCATCAAAGCTGTCATGATTTAAATTATAAATTCTCCCCAATTTCTATATTATTAGTTTTAGAATTTTGGTTTTTAGCAAAATTTGAATTATTAACTGTAAGATTAATATGATTTAAAAAAATTATAGTGCTATAACAATGCCTGCTAATAAAATTAATCACCTTTATTCTCTTTTGAAAATTAATCACTACCATCCTAAATGAGCCAAGATTTTTCGTAACAATATTGTATATTAATATTTTATAAAATTATCGATTGTAAAGTAGAAATTTTGTATTTATTCAAAATTAATAGTAAATATTTTGTTAATTTTTTACAGAATTAACTAATTTGATAAAAATATTTTCAAATTCAGGTTTACCTTCATATTTTAATATCTATACTTCATATTTCGGATACTAATAGAAAAGAAAAATATTAAGTTTTTACCTAAAAAAGCAATAGTTCCTGATTTAAAAGTTCCTTGATTTTCCTTTCATATCGAAATTTGCTGTAACCCCACTTCTATTCTTCTATTCTATTCTTGAACTCCCAATTTCTTTCAAAATCATTATAGTTAGTGTAAAATTAGTGTAAAATTTAAGTTAATATCATAATATCAATTTAACAGGTGAGAAAATGAAAATTGTATTCCATGAAAGATATTACAATTCTAATTATGCTATGGACCCTGCGGCAGCACCTGGGCGTTTAGAGGGTATAGTAGACATACTATCAAAAAATGAAGATTATGAGTTTATCGAACCAAATCCTGCCAAAAAAGAGGATATCCTAAGAGCTCACACTGAGCGTCATTTCAGTTACGTTAAACGAGATCCTTTATTGTTAGAGCTTGCGTCACTTGCAGCTGGAGGAGCAATTTTAGCAGCAGAAGAAGCTTACATTGGTAATCCTACTTTTGCTGTTATTCGCCCTCCAGGTCATCACGCATCAGCAGATTCGTGCTGGGGTTTCTGCTACTTTAATAATATAAGCATCAGCCTGCTAAAACTGTATTCAGAGGATAAAATTAAATCTGCGTTCGTTCTAGATTTCGATTTACACACAGGCGATGGGAACATAAACATCTTAACCTTTAGAGATGACGGATTTCTAGTTAAAATTCTCAATCCCGATTCTTCTGTAAGAACAGGGTATATTAAAGAAGTTCAGAAATATTTAGAAGAATTAGAGAATATTGATATTTTTGTAGCTTCGGCTGGTTTTGATCAAGGAATTGAAGATTGGGGGCATCTTTTATATCCCGAAGACTATGATGAGTTAGGTAAGTTAATGAAAGTATACTCTGAGAAGTTATGTGAAGGGCGGAGATATGCGCTTTTAGAGGGTGGTTATAATCACGAGGTACTACCTAAAAATGTGAACTCTTTCTGTCAAGGGTTTAAATAAATAATCAATAATCTAAAATCAAATAAAAAAGAAATATTTTTTTAACTTCTCATTTTTCTCTTTATTTCTTCTATTTAAAACTGTTATTGATTTTTGGACTTAAATTATTTAAATAAGGATTACCAAACATTTTTCTCTTAATCAAAGATCTTATCCCATCTAAAACTAAATCCTTATTTTCTTCATGTACGGAACCTACTAAAGTAATTAATCTAAAATATTTTTCAGATTTAAATTCTGATAAGATAACATTAATTATTCTTGTTTCCATTGCAGTTAAATTTCCAGAATTCTTAATTTTGCTAAAATGTAATTCATTATTTGTTAATGAAAACGGTTCATCGTAATATAAAAACAAAAATTGATTTAAGAGAACATTTATTCCATCTTCGAATGGGGATAATGAACCATCAAAATGTTCTAATTGTTCAGGAAACTGTTCATATATAGCAACTGTAAGAAGATAAAGTTGTTTTCTTAATCTCTCAGAACTTCTTTCTTTCATAATTAATATTGCCCTAATTGCTTTATATTCATAAACAAGAAGATGAAAGTATTTAAAGTCTAATTCGAATAAATTTTTTAAATATTTATCTTGAGCGTCATTCTTTTTTTTTTCTAATGTTTCTCCGTCAATCAATGATTCACTAAAAATACTTATAGCTTGCATAAACCCTGAAATAATCATTTCATTTTGGTTCTTGAAAATATTGATAAATTTATTGTATATTAGAAGACCACTTTCTTTATGGGTAACAAGAAAACCTTGGATATTCCAAACATCTTTAAATACTTGAATTCTTTGTTGTAAATCTAAATCTCTTTTCTTTTTCTTAGGTAAAAAAACATATGCTCTTAAGCTTAGTATAGCTAAAATACTTATTATTGCAACTGAAATTAAGATTATAATCCATATTATATACACTGGAAATTCAGGTTCTTCTGGTTCCTTTATTATCAAGAGAAATGAAGATTGTATTGTTTTATAAACAGTTCCTTCTTTTAAGATCATCAATGTAATTTTATAATTTCCACGAATATTTTCTGGAATAACAAGTTCCAACTCATAAATTCCCTCTCCAATTTCCTCAAAGTACCCTTGTCCAAAATCCCAGTAATAAGAAATAGTAACATTTTCAATAAAATTAGTTGTTCCATCTTCAGTTACGTTAATTCTTATTTGAATTTTTTCTCCAGGATTTACTTCGATCGAATCTTGAAAATCAATAGGTTGAACATCAAATTCTATTTGTTTAACTAAAATTTGGAAAGAAAAAGTTGTAGTAGTATAATTATCTTGCTGAAATTTAATATAAACATGATTAATCCCTAACGAAAAGATAGAAGTTAATATTGGTATTGAGGTGTTAAACCAAGAATTATCGCACATTACAAAACATTGCTCATATTGCTCATTAATAAAAGTTATTGTACATCCAGATAAATATGTTTCCTCAAGCGTAGCATATGCCCTACATGATAATGTTATCACCTCATTGTAAAAGTAATCATCTAAGAAATTTTCGCCTACTTCATGAAAATTGATAGCAACTATGAGATTTACATTTTGCTCACTGATTAATATAGTTATACTTTTGAAAGCATTCGCATATCCCGCATGTTCTAATTTTATTAATGCTATATAATGATCAATGGAAAGATCTTTTGTATCAAGACTTATAATAAACCCATCAGCAACAGAAACGGTATTAGATGTCCCTTGCCATTCGACGCTACAAATAGCTCCAGAGATTAATTCATTTGAATCTTCAATCGTGTAATTGACTTTTAAATCAATAACCTCATTTAAATAAGCATTTACAATAGATATATTTGCATCTGCATTTGTTTGAATTGGATTTACTATTAAAGTTATGAAACCATTAGTAGCTCCGTAATCAGTTTTATTTGCAAAAATAGTAATTGTAAAAGATTCAAAAACACCCTGAGTTGGTAAATCATTTGTAGAAAAGTTTAGAGTAAAAGTACCAAATGTATCATTTGTTACTTGATAGGGATTATCCCAATCTGTTGTAATATTAGCATCTCCGGGTATTAAAGCTCCAGAAATCGCACCTGTAACATTTATTTGACAGATAGCATAGCTATTCGCCATGGCATTAATCGCCGCGTAGGGTACTTCTAATGCCAAAGGTTGTGTACTAATTTTTAAATAAATTAGGTCGATAGCAGTTTGATTCTCGTAAAAATCTAAGGTGGAATTGAACGAAAAATAATAATCTCCTAAACCTAAAGAACTCGTGTCTATATCTATAAAATAAATACCCGAACCAAGATATCCCATTGATCCAGATGCACCAAATGTAGAATTATATTTGACAGAAGCAAAATGTACTGCCTCATTAATATCGTCATCCAAAAATCTCACTTTTATTAGAAGAGGATCTCCAGCTACTAGTTCAAAATAGGAATCTACTGCGGTTAAATTAGTATGGTGCCATACTTTAAACCCAAATTCTGCGAATCCCACTTGATCTCTCGTCAAATAAGTATTATTATTTGTCCATTCAACTATTACCTGATATTCACCAACAGACATATTAGAACCAACTGTAAAATTGGTAAATTTTACATTGTAAGATGATTGTAGTTCTTGATTACCGTACCAGAAAATAGTTCCATTTGGATACTTAATCGTGCAATTAATTTGCGTATTCTCGAGAGGAGAGATCGTATTATTTAATGTCACATTCACCTGAAATCTATCATTATAAGTAAGAGTCGATTGACTGACGAATTTTGATCCATTCCAAACACCAATATTCCCATCAGAAATATAATTCCAACTAGTCGCCTCAATTTTCCATAAACCCTGATTGAAAACTCCATCAGGTATTATAAATTTAGTAGATCCTAGATCTGTTCCAGAACAACCACTTATGCGGTCTTGATCATATCCATCCAAAACAGAAGTGATGTTCCAGTCACAAGGTTTATTTATCTCAGCCCAGTTATTTAAATAAGTGTAAGGAAGAATGTCAATAAAGCATTCTGTTTGCCAATTTATATTTGTATTAGAGGTATAAAGGCTACCATCTTGCAAATTTATAGTTGAATTAAAAATCTTTACTGCTTCTGAAGTAATTGTTATATTATAGACTTTCAATTCCTCGGTGAATGTGTCATTTTTCGAGATTGGGAATTTGATAACACTAAGTCCAGTTCTACTTCTTTCAACATCTATAAAGGTTTTTCCCTTGCCATAAGTAATATTTTGATAGGAATACTCTGAATTAAATTCAACATCTTCAGCTATTATTAAATTTTCTTGGTTAGCATTTGTCCATACAGTAAATTGAATATCATCAAGATACAGTAATTGATCTCTAAATGGAGTAACGGTTGCGTTATCTACAATAACTCCTGCCCTTAATGTAACATTTTCAGGAAGTTGTTGACCAGCATCCGACATATCATAGGTTACACTCATTGGAATCCAATTCACTGATCCTTCAACTAAATTAGAAAAAATTATTGAAGTATTTTTCTCAATATCTCCAATAATAATAGAAATAAAAGCACTAATGTCACTAGACGATGTTCCTGGAAATAATACATCATATTTATAA
>JAGXNP010000019.1 GCA_019894885.1 Promethearchaeota archaeon
TAAAAAAGGCTTATTTAACGATATAGTCTTTTTACCAAAATATAAAATTTCCGATATTAAAATCTATTTAAAAACTCATATGCCGTCATTAAAAATATTAGATGATAAAAAACAAAATTAGAAAAAAAAAAAACAAAGAAACTAGTCATTTAAGTCTTAATGTCTTTTCCTATTTTCCTCTTTTTCGTGGTGGAGCATAATTACTATGCCAAGAATAAGCATTGCGGAATCGTCGTCAAGGTCTGGAGACATTTTAATTCCAAAAGTATTCTTTAAAAGACTTTTCCATAATTTTTTTCGTATTTCGGCAACTTCTTGGCCGTCTTTTAAAATCTTGAATTTAATTGTCATGATATTTCCTTTCATCTTGAAAACTTTATTCTCGTTAGGATCCTCAAACCAATATTTAGCCGGAAAGGCTACAATCTTTTGTTTAAGTTTCCCAATGAATTTATCCTCCTCTTTCTCCCCTCCCTTATAAAATTTATAGGTTGAGCGAAGAGAAATTATCTTTTCTTGAATTGTTAATATGGGAACATCATCAAGATCTCTTATTCGGTAGGTATTACCAATCTTAATGAATTTTCCACGAAAGGTGCCTAACAAAACGCCATCTTTGGTTTTTATCTCGCCTTTGTCAGTTAATGAAATCATTTTCTCATTCAACATAAACTCTCTTGTCGAAGTTAAACTCAAATTTTTCAACTCTTTTTCTTTTTATATTAAAGTTTTTAAGGTATAATCAAATTAAAGCTATAAAAATTTATGCTCTTGTTAAAAATTGGACTATAGTACTTATTAATACGAGAGTATACATATTTCGTAAGAAACTAAAAAACAAATTTATTAAAATAAGAATAAGAGAAAAGATGGAAAAAATGGCTTTAGTATATAGTACCGAGGGTTATTTTTGCGAAGGGGAAGTAGAAAAGGATTGGAAGTTCAAGATGGAACACGGAAGAATCATTTTATCAGCATTGGAACTATCACTTGTAAAAAAATCAAATATAAGCCTTACTGAAATAGGTTCCTCGGTTGATAATTATAAAGAAGGTTTTGTAATTCCTTTAACGCAAATTAAAAAAGCTTATAGTGCAATAATCCAAAAAATCTATGCTGTAGTAATTGAAACCAGGGATGGTCTTTCGTTTTCTATAACTATGGCGAATGAAAGAAGTAGTGGACGCCAAGAAAGTATCAATTTAAATGAAATAATCAATTCTACGATATTACTCGCGATTAAAGCTAATAGAAATGCACAGAATGTTGGCGATTTTGAGGTAAAACCTTTACCTAATAGATGTTTTAATTGTGGGGAAGAAATTTCTCAGATTTGGAAATTTTGTAAAAATTGTGGAAGAGAGCTATAAAAATTCAAAAAAAGAATGGAACTAATTTTATGTAACAACTTCTTGAATCATCATCTACGACGAGGCATTCCAAAAGGACCACGGCGGCGTGGACCCATTCCCCCCATCATAGGACCCATTCCCCCCGAATCGTGCATAACATTATCAATTGATAACACAAATCCTAATAATATCCTTCTATCTGTCTCGTTATCTAAAATTTTCAGGGCATAAGTGTCAGCAAAGTCAAATAATCCACCTAAGAAGACATCTCGCCACTTATCAGCCTTTTCTATTTCTGCTACTAACTTTCCAGTAGTTAAATCGTAGATTTTGAACGACCAACCAAAAAAATCACCCTCTGCTTCAAACCAGCGCGTACCGAGAGGATCTTCTAAAAAGAATTTTGACTTAAAGAATGTTAATATTTTCTTTTTAATTCTGGCGATAAGTTCTCCATCTGGAGTTTTTAAATCTTGAGCACCTCGGGCAGAAACTATTTTACTATGAATGGTGGCAACAACCGTGCCATCAAGTTCTTGCAATTCAACTCTCCTCCTTATGCTTAGAATAATTCTCTTCATTCTTCCAATTTCTTGATGATTTTCGTCATAAATTGGCCCGCTTCCCCAGTCCCAGAGCTTTTCCTTCAAAATAAAATAATTCCGAGAGAGATCAAGCAAGCCAGTACCTTCTAGAGGTGTTTGTTTTGGAGCTGAAGTTAAATTAATTGGTTCTTTCTTTTCGGGTGGACTCTGAACAGCTCGTATTTCAGATCCACATTTTTCACAAAATTTCTGATCCTCATTTGCAGGATCTCCACAATTTGGGCACTTCATAAAATCAACCTTTTCAACAATTTATCAAAATTTTATTTTAATCATCAATAATCAATTTAGTCTAATAAATGTAAGGATAGGTTGGAATCCCGATTTGCATTATAAAGAAATGTTTTAATTAAAATAAGATTTTAATAATACTATAATAAAGAAGTGGGAAAAAAATGTCATCAAAATCAACGATACCAAGTTTATTAAAGTTTAAAGATTATGTAACGCTTATAGGGACCACGATAGGAATTATTGCGCTTATTTGTGGCTCATTTGGAAACAGGGATGCCGTTTCCTTAGGTTTCTTTTTAATCTCAATTACCTTAGGTACTGATCTTATTGATGGTTATATCGCAAGAAAAACGGGAACTGTAAACGATATGGGTAGAGAATTAGATTCTTTAAGCGATTCTTTAACGTTTGGTATTATCCCAGCAATCTTATCTTTTCAAGCATTCAAAACTGGAACAATCTACGATTTTATCCTAGTAATCGGATGCATATGTTTCGCCTTAGGTGCAATATTAAGGTTAGCTAGATTTAATATCCTTGCTGATCCTGGTTATACAGGTGTACCTACACCTGTAAGTTGTCTTTTAATGATAGGATTCTTCTATGCAAATTATTTCTACGCTTTTGCATATGGTGGTTTAACATATCCCTTCTTGCCTATAACTTATTATATTGTGCCTTTTCTATTAGCTTTCATTGGATGGTTAAATATAACTACTTACATTAAATTTGGTGAAAAAGGTAAAAGCGTGTATTATGTTTTTATTCTTTTTGCTCCACTATCTCCTATTTTTGGGCTCATCGGGATATTAAATCCCAATTTTATTGTATCAATGACTGTAGCAATTATTTTTTTGGTAGCATCAATAATATTGCTTGTTTGGGTAACCCTTCACTCTTTTTTGCTAAACTTTCTCGAAAAAAGGAAAAACACAAAATCAGATTAATTACTATAGGAATTTTTTAAAGGGTTTAAACTTAGGCATGTTATAGAATATGTTCCTTCCATTCTTCAATGCTTTCAATAATGTGATTAATATCTACATCGTTTAAATGACCTAGTTGATTTTTATATTGGTTTATTTTACTTCTAATCTTGTGAAGGGTAACACTAAATCCTTTTTTCTCTAAAATCAAATCTGCGATAATCGCCATTTCTTTACTGAATTCATCGCCCTTAAGCTTATGTAGCTTTTGGATTAAAGTCTTAAATGCGTTATTTATTATAATTCCAGCTTCATCGAGTATCTTTGGCTCTTCAGTAAGTTTAGGTATTTGATCGGATTGCTGTACCTCTTTAGGTTCCATGATTTTCTTATTGAGTTTTTCAGCTAAATGTGCAATCTTACCTTCCGAGGATTTAACTTCTTGTTTTTTAACTTGATCAATAACCAGTTTTTTAGTTATAGGGGTATGAGTAGTTTTTAGCGGTGTTTTAATCGGAGATGGTTCAATAGGTTTAGATGTTTTTGTGGTTATAGTGGTTTTTGAAACGCTAATCTTTTTTGAACCAGTTATATTAAGAGTTCTAGGCGTTTCATGCAAACTCGAGCTACCTATATCCCATATCGCTTTAACAACAAATTGGAACAACTTTATTAGAGATTCATTTTTTGAACCAAAACCAATAAAATCATCTGAAGAGTTATTTGATTCCGTATCTACGACACCAATTACAAGGTTATCTTCATCCCCCCCACAAATGATAACATTTTCGTTTTTAAGGATTCGGTATTCAAAATTTTTTAATTCTTTATACTTTTTAACAAGGCTATTAGTGTGAGCTTCTGAGGAAGCAATTTGAATTTTAATGCTACTTGGAATATTTTTAAAATCATCGAATGAAAGATTTTCTTCTAGTTTTGGGACAACTAACAATAAATTTTGAGTAGATTGAGAGATAATATTACTTATTTCTTCTTTTACTCTTGCTATGCTTTTGATTCGCCAAATATTATCGATTTCTAGCTCATTTGATTCTATAATTGTATTAAAATAGCTGTCTAAAGTTTTATTAATTGGTTCGTTTAAGGATGCTACCGAATCGATGGATTTTTCTATTATTTCGGTGAAATTATCTATTATTATTTTTTCGAACTCATTAAGGTCCTTTTCTAAGCGTATGTTCTTAGTTTTGATAAGTTCAATTATTCGTTTAATCTTCTTTTCATTTGTAGACAGCATATTAAGTAATACCATCTGAAAATCGTCTCGAAATTGAAATGTAGAATCCAGAATATTGTTAAGCGACTCGATCGTATTATCAAACTCGTCTCCAAGCAATTTATGTAAGTTGGCAGTAAAATCTCCAAGCAATTTATTAAAATTTTCCCTGAAGGCTTCTTCGACTATTTCTTTTACAGCAATCTCTGATTTTTTTAATTCTAGAGTTTCGATTTTACTGTAAATTTCATTTTTAATATTGGTAATTAGTTTGATTAACGATGAAAATTGAGTCTGAGTTACTCCCTTGATTGTTTGACGTAAGTTCTCCAATACATCTTTTATGATTTTTAAATTTTCCATTCCTTGTACAATATCATCAATATCTAATTTCTGGATGATAACATCTTCTTCGACATCTTTTCTTAATTCTTGTGTCGCGTCATACACCGTATTCAATTCAATTATCTTATTATCTTGGAAAATTTTCACCAACGACTTTGAGAGTAGAAGTTGTAATTGGGTTTTAATGCTAGTTAGATTATTGCTAATGTTTGTATAATAATTTAAAATAGGTTTTATTGGAGGAATTGCTAAGTATTGCAAAATTAAACCTTGGTTTTGACTGGAATTTGGAACCAATAAACCATTATCAATGAGATCTCCTAATACAATAGTAAAATCTTCTTGAGATATATTTGGTAAAATTGAATAGAGTTCAAGAGATGATAAGGGTTGTCGACCAATGCATCTAATGTATAATTTAATAGCGCTATCTGAAAGTTGAATGTTTTTTAAAAATTCTTCCATTTTAAGCCCATTCCTTTTTCTTTACAATAATATGTACAATAAATATTTATTTTTTAAAATTTTTTAGATAAAACAAATATTTAAAGAATAACTTTCTACACTAAATTATATATTTTATAGGTATTCAATATTATTATGAGCCCGTACGAAGATGTTTTTTTCTACTTAGATTTAGCTAAGGACATTTTAAAGAAGAAGGAAGTTTGCAAAGCCCTAAAGTATTACATATCTGAAAAAAATAAAACTAATATTAAAGGACATTATGGCTTATTGATTTTCCAAGAAGCAGGAGATCCAATTTTTATAACTGATAAAAAAGATTATAGTATTATAGAAAATGCTATTGAAGAAAATTGGAAATCTCGCCCAAAAAAGCAATCTTTTTTTGAAAATGGTTTATTTTACATATTCTCGTATATCGCCGAGACAATAAAGAAAAAATCAAGACATAACAGAATAATCATAATTACAGATACTCCAAGCGATCTATCTGAAGATTATACAGAAGCATTATTCGGATTAGTTTCCAAAATAAAAGTTATACCCACATTTATAGATATCATACGAGTTTCAGATAAAGAAGACCGGTTTTTTAAAGATGATGTTAAATTAAACATACTCGCTAGCGACACGAATGGTGGGATATTTTATCTCTCAGATAAAAAAGATTTCCTGTCGATTATTAAAAAATTAACCAATACTAAGCAAATTGTTAATTTATTCGGCGGAGGATCAGAAAAAATTAAAATACGTAAAGAAGATTACTATTTTTATTCTCAGTTAGCTAAGAGTTTAAAGCCTTCACACACCAACGATGTTGGTTTGAAATGTCATCTATGTCAAGAAGAAATTTGTCCATGTTGTGCCGATATAAATGATACTTTGCAACTTTGCGAAGGATGTGGAGCCGCATTTCATAATTGTTGCGTGACTAATTACACGATTCAGAATAATATAGGCATTCCGCATCTTTTTAGATGTCCAAAATGTGATATTCTATTAAAAATTAGACAAGACGAAATTGTAGTACCTTTCGAGGATTCAGCTGAAACTATTGATGAATATTTAAAATCTGGAGAAGAAAGCATGGATGTAAATGATTACACTTATAATTCCGAACCTGAATCCATTGATGTTGATGATTCTTCAATTAATGCTGAAAAATCACTTGACACCACAAATATGGAATTATCCAAGCAAGGCGTTCAAAGAGTAAGGCTTGGAGGGTTTTTTGGAAAAACGTACACTATTAAAAAAGAAGGTGATAAATTAGTGTATGAAAAAGTGACTACTCTCGATAATGATGAAGAATCTCGCCAGGTAGATGTTAATAAGATCGATTCCACAACACCACTCAATCTTAAACAACCGGAAATTCCAAATTATTGGAGTCCTTCAGAAAATCGAAAAAGACCGACTTTTGTAAATTGTCCTGGATGCGGAACGCAATTAAAAGAGAGTGACATCAATAAACAATCTTGTTCTTATTGTGGATTCAAACTTGATGTTTAATTTCGAATTTAACATCTTTAAGCAATTTTAAAATTTCCTAAATTTATTTTAATCAATAAAAATAAATAAAAAATCTCTTATTATTGTATATAAAATGACCTTGAATTAGAATATAATTTATATTTCACTAGGAACGTAAGATGTTTAAGAAAAAGTCAGTGAATTCTGAAGAATTTATTTTTTACATTGATCTCATATCAGACTTTTTAAAGAAAAAGAATCTTATTAAGAGCATTAATACTTTCATTAAAGAAAAAGCTAAATTCAATACTCAAACTTCTTATGGTCTGTTAGTATTTCAAAAAGAGGATAATCCAGTGACTTTTTATGATGAAAATGATTTTGAATCGTATGAAAAGATATTAGACGAAAAATGGGAAACTCGAGAAACTGAAGGAAGTCTGTTTGAAAATGGGTTATTCGAGATATTAGCTTATATATTCAGAAAAAGTCGAGAAGCTCGAAAAAATTATAGAGTAATAATAATTTCAGATACACCTAGTATGTTATCTGATGATTATCACAATGCTCTTTATGATCTACTAATTAAAGCGAAAAAATTTGATACTTTTATTGACATCATCCGCGTAGGAGATCAAAAATTCTACAAAGATGATGTAAAATTGAAAGTGGTTACAAGCGAAACACATGGAGGAGTTCTCTATTGTAACGAAGCAAAATCTTTCTTAAATATACTCACATCTTTAATCCAGAGTAAGTCAGAATTTATTGTCGTACAACCTGAATTAGATAATCAAATGCTTAATGAAGATAAGATTTTTTATGAAAAATTAGCAGTAGATTTGATTTCGCTCGATCCCGATGATGAAGAAAAGTGCGATATTTGCGAAAAAGAAGTATGTCCCATTTGCAGCGCTTATTCAGACGAAGTTCATAAATGTTTTAATTGTGGTGCTAAGTATCATGCGTGTTGCGCTGCGGATTATTCAATATCGAATAATATAGGCTTTAAGCACTTATTTAGATGCATCCAATGCGATACTCTCTTAAAACTCGATGAAGATTATGTAGAGATGATTTATGAAGAAGAATACACAGAGGAAGTAGAGCAAGATAGAGAAATTGAAGAGGTCATGGAGGAGGTAGTTGAAGAGGATATTTCTGAAGTTCAAACGATCGACGAAATTACCTATGATGAAGAAGACCAAAAAATAACGATTGGCGAAGGAATTCTAAATCCTGAAACTCTTAAAATCCCTCCAAGCTTAAACATTTTTCCACAAGAATCTCCTCCAGCTAAAAAAATTAGAGTTGGAGGGTATTTTGGGCAGGAGGTAACAGTTACAGAAAATCAATCAACCGAAAATCTGCTTTCATCTGCAACTGAAACAATATTAAGCGAAGTAGAAGGTTCCACTCAAGTTAAAGAAAAGATTTCTATAACTACTCTGAAACCCCCAAGAAGAAGTACTATTAAATTGTGCAAGATATGTGGTTTCACTTTAAGAAGTACTTCTACTTGTCCAAAATGTGGCTTTAAAAATTAATCAATTAATAGATATGTATGTTTTTATAGGAATTTTATTCATTCTCCTTCTAATTAATACGAAATTGATAAGTAGCGTATTATTACCCCATAATGTTTTGATTTACACCAATTTTATTTGTGAATTATTAAATTCCAATAAAATTAAAACATTAATAACTTCTAAAATACAATGACCATAGAGGAATTAAATAACGCTCATTTTAATCTAACAATTTCCAAAATAAGCATGTTCTTATCAGGAATTTTAATGGGTAATGTGGGGATATTTATTTCTTTATTAAGTGGGTATCCAATTTATTCAATAGTCTTGTTCAGAGGTATTTCTGGAGCGGTTTTTCTAACCTTATTTATGTTAATAACAAGATCTTTTTCCATTACTTTCTTTAAAGAATGTTTCAAAATGCACTGGAAATATTTAATTATAATAGCAATTTCTAACCCCCTAGTAGTTTTTCTTTACTTTCTGAATATAACTCTCACTAGTTATGCTTTTGCAGCTTTTTTATTATATACTAGTGGTGTTTTTCTATTAATCTTTTTAGTAATAACGAAAGAAGATAAAGTATCAAAAATCAACTTTATTAGCTTCTTTTTAGCAATTGTGGGAATATCCATTATAATGGAATTTTGGACGGGTCAAATTTTAATATTGGGAATAGTTATTGGGATTTTTTCAGGTTTTTGCTTAGGTATATTGATTTTTTCTAAAAAAAAAATTTATAAAATTAGAGGAAAAATTAATTCGAATGGAAATTTTGATGCATTTTTAACTTTATGGTCAACTCTATTCTTAATTTTTCCATTTCTACCATTTAGTATTACAGATTTATTTAGAATCACAATTTTGGACTTAATATTTATTTTAATGCTAGGACTTATCCCTACTGCTTTAGCGTTTACGCTGTATAATGTTGGAGTGAAAAAAGATAAAGGAGGTAACATTATAATTTTATCGTATTTTGAACCTGTTATGGCAACTATTAATACCGCAATTTTTTTAAAGAACCTCTCTATTTTCACCATCATAGGAGGTTTTTTTCTTCTATTAGCTAATTATATTACGCTAAAATATTTAAAGTAAGAGAAGTCCGTTATTTTATTTTTTTTTAAAATCTAAAATTAAGGATTTCGAATAGGATTTAATAAATTTTTAAAAAACTTATTTTGATGTCAAATAACAGATAATAAAGAACGGGAAATTTAATCCCAAAAGTAATTAGCACCAATTATCGAAGGAATAAGGGAATATAAAAAAATTGAAATTATTTCTAATATTAATAACATAAAAGCAACAATGTGTTTTCAATGTCAGACAAGGAAGATAAAACAATAATAAGAATTAAAGAGATCGAAAGTATTAATTTAGCTCGAGATGATATAAGAGACGAAGTAATTGAGACCAAGAAAGCAGTAGAAAGAGATAACGACTTATTAGCTAATAAAGTTCATCAGAGCTTTATAGATAATAATATAAAATCATTTGATATTGTAGGGGCTATCGGAGCGGGGAAAACTGCTTTATTAGAAAAGATAACCGAGAAATTATCCTCACAATACCGAATATTAGTGATTTGTGGAGATATTACTACTCGAGTGGATGCTGATCGTATTGAAAAACACAATGCTGAAACCATTCAGATCAATACAGGTCGAGAATGCGCCTTAAATGCTTATCATATTCACAAAATAATCAAAAACAAAGATTTAAAAAATTACGATGTTGTCTTTATTGAGAATGTAGGAAATTTGATATGCCCATCAGATTTTATTTTAGGAACTGATAAGAGATTAATTGTAGTATCAACAACTGAAGGAGAATGGGTTGTTGAAAAGCATCCGATGCTCTTTAAAATGTCAGATATTGCCGTAATTAATAAATTCGATTTAAAGGAACGCCTTGGAACTGATGTCGATAAAATGATCTCTGATGCAAAAAAAATTAACCCCAAAATAGAAGTAATTACAACAAGCGCAAAAACTGGGGAGAATATTGAAAAATTAATGAATTTAATGGGATTATAAACCAATAATATTGAGAAATTATGAAAGAAGAATTAGTCAAGATTGAAGAGCTTATTAGAAGTTTTGATGATATTGATAAATCAGATATTAAAGGACTAATGCAAAGGTTCTTCACAAAATTAAGCAACCGTCTTGAAAATTATGTGGGAGATTATCCAACTTTTATCGAACCCGTTTATTTAGAAGACAACGTAAAAATTGGAGACGATGTTCTTTTAGGACCGAATGTCTACATAGGTGCCAATTCATTAATTCAAGACTATGTCGAGATTTCAAACACTATCATCTTTGACAATGTTAAAATTGGACAGAATTTTAAATTGGAGAATTGTATTGTTGCAAAGGATAGTTCTTTTAATTTTAAAAATCTGAATATAAAAAGTAGCGTGTTAATCGGAGCAGCTAATTCAAAAGACGAACTACAGAGCATAAAATTTTAAATTAACAGAATACAATAGGTGATTTTATTTGAAAGATAACGAGGAATACTTTAAAACAAATTTAAGAAGGTGGAACGAATTAGTTGAGATCAATGCTAAATCGAAATCATATAACTTAGATGGATTTAAATCCGGAAAATCTTCTCTTTTTCCAATTGAGAGCAAAGAAATAGGAGATGTAGAAGGTAAAACATTATTACATTTACAATGTCATTTTGGCATGGATACGCTTTCTTTTGCGAGAATGGGGGCGAAAGTTACTGGCGTAGATTTCTCAGATAAAGCTATAGCTTTTGCACGACAGTTAAGCGAAGAATTAGATATCCCTGCTAACTTTATTAATGCTAATATTTACGATATACCAAATATCTTAGACAATAAGTTTGATGTTGTTTTCACATCTAATGGCGTTATCGGTTGGTTACCCGATTTATATAAATGGGCTGAAATAATCGATTATTGTCTGAAACCTGGCGGTACTTTTTATATTACTGATAATCATCCTTTTGGCAATTTAATCGACGAAAAGTACGAGGGTGCTTTTCAAGTTGGCTACGATTACTTTAACGAAGGAAAACCTTATCATTTTGATGAAGATGATGGAGCATACGCCGATCCCAACATCAAATTACAAAATTTTGAAACCTACGATTGGTTCCATCCCATGGGAGATGTTATTAATTCATTATTAAAAGTTAATTTTGAGTTAGAATTTCTCCACGAATTTCCATTTAGTTTTTTTCAGATTCATCCCGATATGAAACAAAGAGACGATAAATATTGGGAATTTCAAACTTTAAAGCATTCGATACCTATGATTTTTTCAATAAGAGCGCATAAAAAAAGTTATTAATTTATTTCTAAACCTTTTCTTTCCCTAAAAACTTAAGAAATTCTCCAAGTATAATTTCCCCTATCCGAACGGAATAGGAAATCCATGTTTTAACTTGAATGGGAAACAGATGGGATGTAAAATACAAAAATCTTTTTCAAGGTCAATATATTTCTAGTTTTAAGAAAGAAACTTTTCGTGAATACAAAATGAAACCACCCGCAGAACCTTTTAAAATTAAAGTAGTAGAACCAGTTAAGCTAGCTTCGGAGCAAAGAAGAAAAGAAGCAATAAGAGAAGCAGGATTTAACACGTTTTTGTTATTATCCGATGATGTTTATATCGATTTACTTACTGATTCTGGAACAGCAGCAATGTCTGATAATCAATGGGCAGGAATGATGTTAGGAGATGAAGCATATGCTGGAAGTAAAAACTTTTATCATTTGGAAAAAGCTGTTCAGGATGTATTAGGTTACAAATATCTCGTTCCTACCCATCAAGGTCGAGGAGCAGAGCACCTAATGTATAGCAATCTAGTAAAACCAGGACAATTAGTTCCAAGAAACATGTATTTCACGACTTCCAAGGTTCATGTAGAACTTCCTGGTGGAAAGATGGTCGACGTAATAATCGATGAAGCACACGATCCAGAAAACACTCATCCATTTAAGGGAAATGTAGATTTCAATAAATTAAAGAAGTATATCGATGATTATGGAGCAGATAAAATTGCGTTTGTAAATATTGAAATGAACGTGAATATGGCCGGAGGGCAACCAGTCTCTATGGAGAACCTGCGAAAACTAAGAGAATTTTGTAACGATTACAAATTAAAGATAATTTTTGACGCAACTCGATCAAGCGAGAACGCTTATTTTATTAGAGAAAGAGAAAAAGGGTATGAAGATACACCAATTGTAGATATACTAAACGAGATGATGAGCTATTCAGATGGTTGTATCTATAGCGCAAAGAAAGACTGTTTAGTGAATATAGGCGGCTTTATTGCTACACACGACAAAGAAATCTTTGAAGCTACCCGAAGTATGGTTGTTATTTATGAAGGATTACACACGTACGGCGGACTTGCGGGAAGAGATCTTGAAGCTGTTGCTCGCGGCTTGAGAGAGGGCGCTCAATATGAATATTTGAATTATAGAATTAATCAAGTCCGATATTTGGGAGAACTTCTTAAAGAAGAAAATGTTCCTATAGTTAAACCTACTGGAGGACATGCTGTCTTCTTAAACACATTAAAGTTCTTACCTCACCTTGCTAGAGATCAGTGGCCTGCACAAACATTATCTGCTGCAATTTATGAAGATTCAGCGGTTAGAACAATGGAAAGAGGAGCGATCTCGAAAGGAAGAGATTCAGAAACGGGTGAAAATATCTTCCCTAAACTTGAGTTAGTACGACTCACTATTCCGCGCCGAGTTTATACCAATACTCACATGGAATATACCGCAAATTCTATCATAAACCTCTATGAGAAAAGAGAATCTATTCCCGGATTGAAAATGGTTTATGAACCTAAATACCTAAGATTTTTTCAAGCCCGTTTTGAGCAGTTACCTTTATGAGTGGACTATAATCTCCATCGGAATATTCATTCAATTCATTCAATTTTAATGATATATTTAATTTATTTATCTAGGAACTAATGTTAAACAGTTAATTTTTTATCCTAAGCTATTAATTTTATGATTAACATGGCATATCTCGAAGTCGCAAAGGTACATACAAAATTAGGAGAGTTGTTGGAATCGAATGCTAAAGCTAGTGCCAAAGCGGCAGAAGAGTTTGCCGCTAAACATGGAGTTAATGTGGATGACATTACCAGCTTGAGGTTAGACACATCCCTATTGTTAGGCATGAATCGATATATAGATACGGTTACCGCTCTTGAAACTAATAAAAGTATCCCGAACGACGTTCTATTTGACCGTGTGGATGCAGGGGGCGTGGAATCGGAATGGATTTATGTTTCCAATGCCGCTGAGAACAAAGTCTTTTTTCACTTATTTGGAGGGGGATATATAATGGGAAATCTCGATAATCGCCGGTGGTCACCTTATTTATATTCAAGAGAAACTAACATGCGGTGTCTAAATGTAGGATATCGACTAGCCCCCGAGCACCCTTATCCTGCTGCTTTAGAGGATTCTATAACCGCATATAAGTGGTTATTGGATCAAGATTTTGCCCCAAAGAATGTAATTATATGCGGAGAATCTGCTGGGGGAGGATTAGCGATGGCAACGATGCTAAGACTTAGAGATTTAGAGCTACCGATGCCCGCTGCAGCCGTCATGCAATCTCCATGGGTCGACTTGATGGGAAGAGGAAAATCATTAAAAGAATTTTATAAATTCGAGCCTGAACTAGTTATTGGCTCGAAATTAATGGCATTATTATACGCAAAAGGTAACAGCTGGAAAAATCCGTACATTTCTCCTGTTTATGCAGATATAGGAGGTTTACCTCCCCTTTTAATCCAGGCGGGAGGCATTGAAGCCATACGGGACGAGGTGATATTATTAGCAGAACGAGCAGAAACCTCAGGGGTTGAGGTAACATTAGAAGTATATGAAAGAATGACTCATGTTTTCCAAAGGTTTGCTGATAATTTAGAAGAAAGCATGGATGCTTGGAAGAATATCAGGATTTTCGTTGAAAAACATATGAGTTAAGTGGTTAAAAAATTTTTATTGTTTCCTAAATTCATAGAGATATGAATTTAAACTCTAGACTTCTGAATTAAATAAAAAATATCATAAGAAAATACCCTTGGAGCTAAATTATACGGATATTTTTTCTTAAAAACTATATTTATATCTTTTCCTTGTAAGATTTTAAAGAAATCTTTTTCCGACTTGACCAATCCTAGCCAGTGTGGATTGACTTGTATATTTTTAATATTTCCTATAAACCATCGGACTATTCTTAGCAGGATGCTCTCGGTAGGAACAGATATAAAAAAAAGACCATCTTCTTTCAGAATTCGTAGTATTTCATCAATAGCTATTGATGAATTTTCTATATATTCCAAAATATCAAGAGCAAAGATTAAATTAAAACTGCTAGAATCGAAAGGAGTGACTTTTTGAATATTTTCTTGAACATAGTCAGTTATCTTTAAAGTAGGATATTTTGTTAGAATTTCTTTTATTCCTTTATATAAATTTTTATCTAAAATGATTACACTGCTCAAAGGAAAATTTAGCTTAAAATTCATCGAAAATAGTCCCAAACCACCACCTATATCAAGTACATGAGAAAAATTTCTATTAAATCCAGCAATTATCTTAATGATTTTCTTAATTCTCCCGAAATACATTCTACCAAATAGCGGAATAAAGTAAGGACCGAAACTCGAATAGTTTCGATACTTATTTGGAATTTCTAATTGAAGATCTTTGGGTTTGATAAATTTTATTGAGATTCACTTTAGAATTATAAGTTATATTAGAAGATCAATTGGAAAGTATAGAATTATAGAAAGAATTGCTGCAACTGGAAAAGTCAATAACCAAATCGCGATGATTTTCCATAATCCTTTTTTCATTGGTGTATTGCTTGCTTTTGAAAGTCCTACTAATGAAGCTACAAGCAAATGAGAACCCGAAAGAGGGATTTTTTGAATGGTCCCAATAAGCATGACAGCTGCTGTTGGTACTTGTACCGCAAAAGCCGTACTTGGTCGAAGTTCCGTCATCTTACCTAAGTTCTTAATAACAATTCTTCCCAAAACTGTTACACCACTTGCTAAACCAAGGCCAGTCATGATTAATAATAAAGTTATATTAATATTATCTCCAACTCCAATCACTATACCAACTGCGTTAGAACAATCATTTCCTGCTCTAGAGAAGGCTGTAATACATATTATAATTAGGACAATATAGGAATAAGTGTTCTCTGATCTTTCGTAGTCTTTAAATCCTTTTAAGAACTTGATTTTATGTTTATTAAGTAATTTAACAACGCCATATGTTACTGTAAAGCCAATTATCGGAGATGCTAACCACCAAATACTCATTTCTAGTATTGTGCTCCAATTTACACCCTCTCCACCCCCCAATAACAACCCTAATCCTATAATTCCTCCTATTGTAGCATGAGTTGATGAAATTGGAAGCCCTAAAGCGCTAGATAATATTAGCACAATAGCAGTTGAAATCAAAATGGTCATAACAACAGCATTCTGGTTAATGCCAGCAGCTTCATAATCTAATAAAAGGATTTTGTCACCTACTGATTTAGCAACACCTTCCCCTAATAATAAAGCTCCAGCGATAGCAAAAATCGCTGCTAAGATGAGAATTTGTTTTATATTAAGAATTCGTGATCCATAAAGCGGGGCCATCGTTTCATCGTTAGCGCCAATTCCAAAACTAATGATTATAGATATTATTAAAAATATGATTACGATGTATTCTAACGCCATTTTACCCATCCATCCATTTCTATTTACTAGGGTATTTTATAATCAATCCTCTGAGATAATCTGATGTTTCCTCAACCCAAGATACAATTTCATATATATAGGTCACTAATTTTGAAGTTAAGTATACTTTGATGGGATCATCCTTCATTTTGTATAATTTTCCAAGTAAGATAAACTTAGCTGTGCGCGCTTCTCTCTTTCTTTCTTCAATTTCAAAGGTTTTCTTGTAAGCAGCATCAAAATCAGTCTCAATTAATATAGCACAATTCACTAACTCTTCGACAGCTTGACTGCATGCGCTGCATAATTTTTTGAAATCGTCTTTGATTTCCTTATAAAGCTTGAAAGGATACACTTCCAGAAATCTTGAAAAAAATTCCATCTTATCGTTAACGCTATCTATCATCATCAGAATGTTATACCTGTCTTCAACTAAAAAAGGAAGGGCTCTTTTATCTCTGAAAAGAACTTGAGTATATTTATCTTTAAGCTCATCACACTTTTTTTCCGTTTTAATGATACCTTCTAATGATTCCTTTTTTAATTTGTCATTTATAAAAGTTGAGAGCGCCTCATGTAATAATGCGGAGCCATTTAATGTCTCAGCTAAGAATTCCTTGTTAATTTCATCTAATTCATTTTTCTTTTCTTTTAACAATTTCATGATATTCACATACCAAATTTTATGAATTTCTTGCTATGAAATAATTATTTTTTTTATATTCTATTTATTGTTTGTTCTATAAAAAAACTTATGTCTTCGTATATGTTCGCATCACAATAGCTGAAATAAACCTTATTCTATCTCTTCGACACCTCAATTTGCGATTAAACGAGCTAAAATTAAGTTGAAAAATTTATCTTTAAAAATTTTAAAAATAGTAAAAAAATATATATTATTTTAAAACAATTTCTCGTCTAAAACGATAGTGTCGTTTCTTTTTGGTCCAATAGAAATCATAGCAATATCAACATTAAGTTCATCTTTAATTGCTTCAAGATAAATTTTCATTGTGTCAGGTATCGAATCGTATCCTTGATTAGCAATTTCAGACCACTCATCGCTAGAAAATCTCTCCCAACCTTTAAATTCTCTATAGATTGGAAGGCATTTTTTGATTATTTCGTGTTGGATTGGCCAACTTTCAAGCTCTTTTCCGTTTAATTCATAACCTGTGCACATCTTTATTGGATTTATTCCATGGAGTGCATCCAGTAAAGTAATTATAACTTTATCCACACCGTTGATCATGATACCATACTTAATATTGAATAAATCTAACCAGCCAACTCTTCTTGGACGTCCAGTAACCGTTCCGTATTCGTGACCTTGTTCCCTAATAAGCTCCGCCGTATTATTGAATAATTCTGTAGGAAACTTTCCTTCACCTACCCTTGAGGTATATGCTTTAATTATCCCTACAATCTTTCCTATTTTCCTTGGAGGTATACCTGTTCCTGCACTGATCCCTAGTGCATTAGTGTTTGAAGACGTACCGTAAGGATACATACCATGATCTAAACAAAGTAGATTACCTTGAGCTCCTTCGAATACAACTTTTTTTCCCGAGTCAATAGCTTTATTCAAATAATAAGCCGTATCCGCAACATAAGGTTTTAATTTCTCACCGAAAGTTTTGTATTCTTCATACATAGCTTCAAAATCATAATCCCAGTTAGGATCGTAGACATTTATCAAATTTTTTTTGATTCTAAATATTTGTTCCAGTTTCGGCTTTAAAATTTCAGGATGGAGTAAATCGAATATTCTAATTCCCCACCTACCTGCTTTATCTGCATATGTTGGTCCTATTCCTCTTTTTGTAGTTCCAGCACTGTATTCTCCTTTTATCTTCTCTTCTAACCCATCGAGAGCAATGTGAAAGGGAAATATAACATGGGCAGTAGAACTTATTTTGAGGTCGATTTTTTTATTAAGCTTATTTAAATTTTCTATTTCTTCGAGTAGAACCTTGGGATCAACAACACATCCATTTCCAATCACAACCTCCTTTTCCAGTGGAGCTCCTGATGGAATTAACTTGAATTTATATTTTATCCCATTCGCAATGATAGTGTGTCCCGCATTATTTCCACCGTTATATCGTACAACAATATCTGATTTTTGAGCTAAGTAATCTGTTATCTTTCCTTTACCTTCATCACCCCAAGATAGACCACAAACAGCAATTGTATTAAAAATGTTATTCATTATTCACAATCCATTAATTTTCTTAACCTTGCTCATTTTAAATATTTAGTAGGAGATTATTATTAGATTTTACAATCAAAAATATAATCCAAAAAGGATTATTCTTTAAAGTTTATAAAATTTTTCTGTTAATGTTTTATTTTTAGAATAATTTTTAAAGCTGTATTTTTATCTTTTTTATAGTAAATATGCAGAGAAAAATAATTCTGTTCGATCTTGCTCATAACGAAATGCTAACATTGGAGCAAGATTTTTCTGATTTTTTAAAACTTCTCCAAAATCTAAATTTTAAGATTGAAAAAAACGAAAATAAGGATTTAACCAAAAAAGTATTGGAAAATGTAGACGTACTAATATTAGGTAATCCAATTGACGATTATTTCTCAAACATCGAGATTAAAGAAATCGTTGATTTCGTTAGATTAGGAGGAAGTATACTGATTGTTAGTGAATATGGAGCGGATTATCTTCAAAAAACAAACCTTAATGATATCACTAATCATTTTGGATTTTTATTTGAGAAGAATCTCATAAAAGAACAAAACCCAAAAAACCAGAATTGTTCAAGCATCTTACACATTCACGAGTTTCCGGAAGTTGACTTTTTAAATGGAATAAGAGAAGTAGTAATTGGTGGAACATGCTCTTTATACTTAAAAAAGGGAGCTGGAGCTCTTCTAGAAACCAATAAATTGAACAATTGGTCAGAAATCTATAACAATTCGTTAGAAGAGTGGGAAAAAGATAAAGAGCAACAGCACGTAATTGCAGCGTATGCTAAATTTGGTCAAGGAAAAGTTATTGCTTTAGGTGATATAGATATCTTTTGCAGCGATGATAATATAGGGATTAATTCCCTAGACAATCAGAAGTTTTTGTATAATATTTTTTCTTGGTTGGTTGAGCCAGTTAAAAAATCCGATGTTAATTCGTTCATTTTAGATCAAATAGGTGAACTTCAAAATGGAGTAAAAGGAATTCAAAATACAATTAATAACATAATTGAGACAATGAGCATATTAGAAAAAAGATTAACTAATATAGAGGAAAATTCAGAGAAATTAGAAGAAACAACAGATGCTAAAAAATCTCGAGATCTAGAATCTGTGTAAAAATGAGGTGCTGATCAAGGATATTATCAATAGTAGGTATCTGTAAATTAAAAGAACAAAACGACTAAACCTATTTATTTCAAGTTATATTATTTTACATTAATTTTATTTAAATAAAAATAACATAATTTTAACTTAAATTTGAAAAAAAGTGATTTTTTTGAATTATGAAGAGATAATTACTAATTTTGAAGAGATAACTAACCATTATAATCGAAGCGATCAATACTTTGACATCTTATATGATTCTATTTCATCAACAAATATTGTAAAAACACCTTCCGCTGAGAATTTTTCAGTAAATACCAAAAAATCGGGTATTGTCGCCCGCAGTTTTTTAGGTTCGTGGAAAGAAGTAGCAATTGAAGCAAGTGGAGATATGAATATTATTAAAACAAAAATTCCGAAAGTATCTAATAACGGAAACCTTATCGCTGAGTTCGACAGTTGGAGTTTAAATAAAGAAATAAAATCTAAGATTGATCCTGCTAATGTCCCGATCGATGAAAAGATTAAAAGAGTAAGAGAAATCTATAAGTATGTCAAAAATGCTGACGAAAGAATTATTAATGTCCAAGTTAAATATTTAGAGCTTCTAATTGAACGAATATTTGTCAATAACGAGGGATGCAAATTAAGGCAAGTAATTCCAAGGACTCGTGTTTTCGTTGTACCTATTGCTAAAGAAGGATCCGTAGTAGATTACGATTATTTCGTTAAATCAGGAGAAATAGGATTTGAGATTTTCGATTCAATCGAAAACGAAGTCTTAGATCAAGCCGTTAAAAATTCGCTTGCGATGTTAAAAGCTGAATTACCACCTGCAGGAAGGAATACAATTATTTTAGACTCTCAAATGGCAGGATTGATTGCTCATGAGAGTTTTGGGCATGGTTTGGAAGCAGATCAAATACTTAGAGATCGTAGCTATTTGAAACAACACCTTAATAAGCAAGTTGCGTCTGAGATATGCACAATCTATGACACTCCTTCTATAGAAAAGAAATTAGGTTCATACTTTTTCGACGACGAAGGAATAAAAGCTGGGCACAACATACTAGTTGAAAATGGGATATTAAAAAATTTTATATATGATAGAAGAACAGCATCAGAACTTAAAGCTACACCGCAAGGAAACGGCAGACGAGAAAGTTTTGCTCATCCTGTCAATGTTAGGATGTCTAATACATATTTTGGTTCTGGAGATTACAAACTAGAAGAAATGATTTCAGAAATCAAAGATGGAGTAATGCTAGTTCATGGATTTTTTGGTATGGAGGATCCACTTGGTGGAGGCATGCAATGCACATCGAAAAAGGGTTACCTTATTAAAAATGGAGAAAAAACTAAGATTCTTAAAGCAACAGCTTTAAGTGGAGATGTGCTTGAGATGCTTAAAAATATCGATGCTGTAAGTAAGGATGTCTTGAAACTAGATGGAGGAACGTGTGGGAAAGGTACTGAAGATATGGTTCCCGTTACATCTGGAGGTAGTTATCTTAGAGCTAAAAATGCATTAGTGAGTCCGGGGTGAATGAAGAAATGTCAACTGAAAGGTTAGATAGAATCGAAGCAATTTTAAAATCGAAGAAAATCCAAGAATTTGAGATATTCTTCGTCGAAAAGAGTCTCTATGAAACTATTTTTTTAAAGGATAAGACTGAAAACGAGCGCGAGATAAGTGATTTTGAATATTTTCTAAGAATTCTTACTCAAAAGGAAAATAAAACGGGTATAGGCGTAGTTAAAGGGAATTCACTTGAGTCTAGCCAAATCAAAAAAAACATTGATACATGTGTCCTACTATCAAAAATAAATTCTAGTTCTAAGTACGATTTTCCTTCGAAAGTAAATATTTCCCCTATCAATACGGCTGATAAAAGCATATTAAGCGATCCTCTAACGATTAAGAAGGACTTAGCAGAAGTTCTAATATCTGAAGTGAATCAACAAAAAGATGTATCACCTACATTCTTGCGATTTAGGACACACAGCAATCATAGTTTTTTGAGAAATAGCAATGAGTTGAAGTTAGAAGCGAGAAAGACCTACTTTTTTATGGAATTTTCCTTAAAGGCGCAAGAAAATGGTAAATTATCGGAGTTCTGGGATTGTGGATATTATAAAGAAAAAGAGCACCTAAAGTTAAACGAGAGAGTATCTAGTTGGGCTAGAAGAGCTAAGGATACGCTTAGAGCAGTAGAACCTACACCTTCTGATAATGCCCTTGTCATTTTTTCTCCAAGCGTTTTAAAAAAGGCTATTAATCCTGTCATTGGAATTCATGCTCTTGGTCAAGCTCATGCTGAAAAAATTTCACGTTTCAACATCGGGGATGTAGTAGCAAGCGAAAACATCAATATTATTGATGATGGATTGTTAGAAGGTGGTCTGAGCTCTAATTCATGGGATTCAGAAGGAAATCCTCATCAGTTAACAGAAGTTATAAAGAATGGTGTTTTTCAGAATAGATTATACGATCAAATGTACGCAATGCTGGAAGAGAAACAATCAACGGGAAACGCAAAACGGGCAGAAAGCGGCACGGTTGTTAATGGGATAAGTAATTTTAAAATACTCCCGGGAGACATATCTTTTAATGATATGATATCGGATATTAAAGAAGGCTATTACATCGATAAGTTTTCATGGTTAAATCCAGATGAAGTCTCGGGTAATTTTGGAGCAGAAATAAGAAATGGGTATTATATTAAAAATGGAGAATTTCTCAATCCTATTAAACTCGGAAATGTTAGTGGTAATATCCTTGAAATGGTGAAAAATTGCGTATATATATCTAAAGAACGAGAATTTATTGAAAATACTCTATTTCCTTATATGGCATTTAAGAATTTAAACGTATCATCTTAATTTTTTTTTTACTAATTAGATTTTAATGTCTTTGCATTCTGAAAATTCTTCTCAATCTTCATATGTATGGGAAAAATTAAACCATCTCAGTTTTTCGGTTTCAGAATCCTCAAGTTGAAGATAATCTTCTTCCATTCCAATATTATAAACTAAATCTTTAGCGTACTTTAGATATTTAGTGAATTCTTTTTTCTGATCAATATATTCTTCCTCAAAACAGTTACGTAAATTTGTTGATAACACTGTCTTAATATCCGGCTTACTGGATAAGTGAACATCTTTGAAATTAATGTGAACCCATTCTCCCGTATTGATGTTAAAAGAATAATCTTTTAGAAGGAGATAACCATAATCTGCAATAAATTCTATCGACTGGCAAATAAATTGAAATTCTACTTCTGAAAATAAATAGTGGAAAGTAACGCGGCACCAACCAGGTTTTAATCCAAGTTTACCTCGTTGGGTAATTTTGCGTAATTGTTGTGATTTTTCTTCGCTAATTTGAAGCAATAAATGCCCATAGGGCCCTGCACACATACAACCAGCTCGACTTTGAATTCCAAACAAATCGTTAAGAAGTTTAGTAATGAATTTAGGGTGCAACTTTTTATCTCCATGTTTTATCGTAAATGATACAATAGATATCCGGTTTTTTGGGTCGTGAGGACCTAGAATTTCGATATTTGGATGTTTAAATAATCTCTCCAAAGCACGAGTTGTATATTCTCTTTCTTTAGAAGCAATTGTATCAAATCCAAGAGCATCTTTCAAATCTATGGCTAAAGCAGCTTTAATAGTTTGCAAAACTCCTGGAGTACCCGCTTTTTCCCTAACTTCTATATCTTCTGAATAATCGACTGTAGTCGCGCTTACAAAATCAACAGTTCCTCCTCCAGCAGCGGTTGGAGAGAGCGTTTGATCATAAATTCTTTCGTTGAATACTAAAATTCCAGATGATCCTGGCCCTCCTACGAATTTATGTGGTGATATAAAAATAGCATCAAAAAATGTTTCAGAGTTTTTATTCATATTGATTTTTACATATGGAGCACTTGCAGCGTAGTCAAAACACACTAGTCCTCCATATTTATGCATTATACGAGCAATTTCGTAAACGGGTGATTTAATTCCTGTAATGTTTGATGCTGCTGAAAAAGATCCTATTTTTAATCTATCTTTATATTTCGGGTCTGAAACTTGGTTTTCTAAATCTTTTAAATCAATACCTCCGTTAGTATTGAGTTGTATGGATATTACTTCCGCAATAGCTTCCCGCCACATTATGTCGTTAGAATGATGTTCGTAAGGACCAATGAATACAACAGGCTTTAAGCGGTCGATCTCTTTATCATAGATTTTGCTTAAAGCCGGATTTAATACTTTTTCTTTTGAGGATTTATCTATTAACTGTATTAATAATTTTTTTGTTGCTGGTGGTAAACGGATACCTATAATCTCTTGGAATTTGGTTATCGCACCTGTTGCACCAGTACCAATTGCGATAATTCGACAATTAGATTCGGCATTAAAAGCTTTTTTTATAATTTTTTCTGCTTGGTGTAAGAGGTTTGTCATATGACGACCCGTTACATTATCTTCCGTATGAGTATTGGCATATTCCCTTTGAATCTTTATTAAATACTTTTCAATAAATCTAAGTGATCTTCCAGACGCCGTGTAATCCGCATACGTAAGCAAGCGCATTCCATAAGGAGTTTGAAATGTAAAATACCTTCCAATCAAGGCATCTCTTACTTCTTCTAAAGTTAAAAGTGGCTTCATTAAAAAACCTTTAAAGTTAATGAGTAAATTTAATTATTTTCATAATATAAATTAACTGAATTTACGAAAAATTGTTTTTTGGTGATTATTAGAATTAGAGGACAAATATCTCAAATAAAATTTAAAAATTAAGAAGGAGGTGGATTCTATTTCTTGCCTTCTATTTTCACTTCGATTAAATTATAATCTCGTGTACCTAGCCCTAGTTCTTCAGCCACATTTAATTGTATTTCCCAATGTCTAGATTCCTTTCCATCAGGATTTAAATCCATCTCATTTGTTTCTGAGTCAAATCTAGGGATATAAGATAACCAATCATTTGCTGTTTCTTTAGAAATATTTCCAATGTTCCCTAAAATTGAGTGAGGATTCATTTTTGATAAGTGTATTAAATCAACAGCTGATTGATCTACAGCTACTGGATCTAACGAGGATAATATACCAATATCGCTTACAAATGGTATATCTGATCCACCTGTACAGTCACATTGCCAGGTGACATCTATCACATAATTGAGGTAAAATATTTTATCTTTACCGAAATAATCCACTACTCCTGCTGCATTATCAACCATTTGTGTAATAAACTCTTTTTGAGTTGATGATCCGGTATCTATAACATTGTTTTTACAAACAGATTTACACATGTAACAATATCTACATTTTTCTTCGTCCCTGATTAATTTCCCGTCTGGACCTTCTCTTAGTGCATTTGTCGGACAAATCTTCAAACAAGCCTCGTAATCAGATATAGGTGCATTAAAATCGAACTCGAATTTTTTTCCCATATGTGCTTGAACTTTTCCACCCTTGCTTACACACCCAATTCCTAGATTTTTAAGAGCACCTCCGAACCCAGCTCCAGCATGTCCCTTAAAATGTGATGCTAGAACCATGTGATCGAATTCCTTCAACCTCCCCGCAACTAAAACTTCGTTAAATCGCTTACCTTTAATACTCTGCTTTATAATATTTTCGCCAACGCGACCGTCGAGCATTAAAAGCTCCGCTCCCATAGTTTCGTTAGTAAACCCATGCATTTTAGCAGTGTTTAAATATTCGTCTTCAGCAGAACGACCACTGTACTCAGTATGAATCCCAGTAACTTCTTCTGGAGCCCCCCAACCACAAGATTCTGCTACATAAGGTACCCCTCCTAAATTCTTTACATGATCACACAAAAATCTAATATAGCAAGGACGCAAGTATCTTGTGTTCTCTAGAGCACCAAAGTGAGTTTTTATTACAACCTTGTCTCCATTATTCACTTTATTATTAAAACCAATTTTCTCTAAAGCCAAAGGTCCTTTAAACCTGCTTAAACTTTCTTTATGGCTAAAGGTTCTTGCTGTAAAATAATATACCTCTGATTTCATATTTCTCGTTAAAATTAGTTATTGAGTTAATTGTTTACTATTATTAGGTAATACAGCATTAAAAATAAATTTGAAGTTTGTCTAACAAGCAGAAATTTTTTTAGTTGTGTATAATTCTCTAATAATTAGAGATAAGAAAAATTAAAATATTTGTTAAAAAATTATGGCTCGTTGCCCTGAATGCGCCGGTAATATGAAATACAATCCAGACAATCGTCTTATGGTATGTGGTTCGTGCGGATTATCGTTAACTCGAAACGAATTAGATCGCTATTGGTATCGCATACGAGATGAACGGGGAGTAGATTCAGACGAAGTGCAGAAAGCTAAAAACCGTCGAAAGGAATGGCTTGATTGGTATAGTAAAAGTAAGGATGAAAAAAAAAATTACTGATTAAATACCAGTTACTTTAACCAGTGTATCATCCTATTAATTTAGTTTAAATTCTTCTCAGAGCACTGGATTTTTCTTATTATCAATTACTTGGAAACTACGATTTCAGGATTTTTAAATACTACATCTGGTAAAGCAGCCGCGATATGAATAACTACATCCTGTTCTTTCACAGCTTCTTTTACTTTCTCATAATTCTGTAATGTGCCCCAAACAATCCTAACTTTACCGATATATCTATTAAAAAGTTTTTTATTCTTACGAGATCGTCTTAGAAATAAGCTAACATCGTATTTATTAGTCCTGCTTAACACTTCTTTAAAAACTTCTTTACCAACGGTGCCAGAAGCTCCCGTTAATAAAATTTTCTTCTTACCCATGTGAGATTCAAACTAAATCAAAATAAAACAGTTAAAAATATCCCTTAGATTATTGAATTAAAGACATTTTTAATATTTTCTGCTGTTTAAAGAAAAAGTTTAACAAAAATTTCAATTTGGAATGGATTTAATAATAAAATGAAGAAGAGACTTACGAACTGAATTTTCTGTTGAAAATCTCAATTAAAAACTCTTCCAATTTCAGGGCGGGTATATCTAATAGTGTAATTTCGAGGTGTCTGCCTCTTTCTGCTTCTTCGATTCTGACTGTTTTAGATGCTATGATTTTCAATTGATTAAGTGTTCTGATATATTTACGGAAACTCATTTTCACATGTGGTTCTATTGAGTATGTCTCGCTTATTATCTGATATTCTTCAAAAGCGTCATCAACTAGAGTAAATGGCTCGTCTTTATTTATCAATGATCGTGCAATTCCAAAGAGTGCAAATAGTTCTTGATCGTTTAATTGGTCTACGATCTCTCCTCTAAATGTAGGATAAACTTCATTAGAAGCAGCTCTAATTGTGTCAGCGTTTATCCTATCTAAATTTTCCTTATCGGCATATAATCCACTTTTTCTTAAGATCTCTATTCCGTGACGCATGTTTTCGTGATCTGTAACTATCTGACTAATCATACTCAAAATATCATCATCAACAACGTACTCTTTAAATGCAAGATCACTTCGATATTCTAAGATTTTTTTCGCTTCGTCGTAATTATAAGGTTTGAGCCTAATTTTCTCGTTTAATCTACTTAAAATCCTTTCAGTTTCTATTGTCATCCAATCTTTATTTCTGGAGATTAAAATTATAGAGAGTTTTGCGTTTTGATGTCCATAGGTTTCAGCAATATCTAAAAATGCTAAAACTTCGTCAGATCTTAATAAATGGACTTCATCTATTATTAGTAACATGTAGCCTTTTTCACGGATTAATTGCTTTAAAATAAGCTTTAGTGCTTCGTCGTCTGAGAATCCTCTACCGCTACCATGAGTATACTTTGCTAACAATTCGCGAATTATTTTACTTTTGGAGCGGAAATTTATGCAGTTGTAATACTCAATAAAAACATCTACATCTTTTTCTAACGCTATTGTTTTAAAGTTTCTACCAAAATACCTTGCGGTACAAGTTTTTCCAACTCCACCCTTACCTAATATTAAACAGTTTATAGACGGTTGTTCTTCTTCTTCAAGAATCCGTCTAAAGTTAAAAACAAGGTTCTTAATAGCCTCGTTGCGACAATATATTTTTTCGGGAACATAGCTCATGTCAAGTGAGTTAGCTTGATTAAATACTGATTTTGTCATGAAATGCTTTCTAAATTCTTCCTCGTCCATGATTAACCGACTTTTATTTATAATTTTCGTGATATATAAGTATTTATAGAACAAATTAAGTTTAAACTTTCTTATACTTATGACTTTTTCCTAGAGGATTATTAGAAGTATCCCCTATAATGTTATATAAGTAATTAATTTTAAACTTGTAGTTACAGATTTAAATCGCTATTGTTTAAAGGATGCATTTTAGAGTAAGACTGTCTTAGTTTTGTAATATCGTTCTTTGCATAGATTCTTGTTGTATTTGGAGAGCTGTGCCCCAGTATATCCTGCAATTCACTAATATCCATTCCAGAACGCCTTAGGTGAGTAGCACCCGTATGTCTGAAAACATGAGGGGTAATAATTTTTGAATCTGGGAAACCACACTTTTCTTTAATCGTTTTAATATCTGTTTGGATTACTCTGGGATTTAATTTATGGTGTTGAGTATTGACTAGAAGATAGTCTTCGGTGGTGTAAGATATTCGATTTCCTAGATATTCGTTGAAAAGATTTAATGTGTTATAATCCACAGGAACAATCCTCTCTTTACTACCTTTCCCTTTTAATCTTATGTAGCCTTTGTTAAAATCAATATCTTTGATTTGGAT
>JAGXNP010000001.1:0-53103 GCA_019894885.1 Promethearchaeota archaeon
ACTTTATGCTTTTACCACGTGGAAATTTTTAAAACAACCTAGTTATGTCACAGCTTTAACAGGAGCTTTTATAATAAATATTGGTATAATAATGATAGAACTAAACTATCGTTTACATGAAATCACAGGAATTTTTACATTAATATTTTTTCCGCCTGCTGCTGTTTTCCTTTTGCTTATTTATATTAATTATAAAATATCTCCATACGATTAATTTAGCTTAAAGAAACTTTTTTTTCTTATATTTTTTTATTCTTTTGAGTATCTTTTAAGATATTCAAGAGTTTTTGGAAGATTTCTGCTCGATAAATTTAAAAATAAAGCAATTAAATGGCTACAAAAATTTGAGCGATGGTAGACCAAATGGCAATTACTATGCTTAATCTGATTATTTTCTATAATTAAATCAAGATTTTCTTCCTCTTCCTGTTTATTTATTCTTAACCTTGCATAACAATTGAGTGGTGGGCCCCAATCAACCTTAACTATATCTACTGGAATTTTTTTAGCTTCTAAAATTCTAGAATTCTTATTAAAATAAAAAAAATTCATTATTTAAAATTCATCCTGTAGTTAGCAGTGGTTCTAATGAAATAAGCCCATATTTTTTCAGATTTTCGCTAGAAGCAAATTGTCGAATCATATCCTCTTTAAGATCAATTTTTTGCTTAACTCTCCTTCTTACTCTATGAATTGAAAGCCCATAGACATCTTCTGCAGCCTCTAAAACCATTTCAGACAAAGTAGGATGACTATGAACAGTGTTAGTTATATCATGGATACTTAGCCCGTTCTTCATTGCCAGAGCGATTTCTGCGATTAATTCGGATGCTGAAACACCAATACACGAAGCCCCTAAGATATCATCTGTTTCCTCATCAGTAATAATCATTAAAAAGCCTTCTTCTTCACCCATACATTTCGCTTTTCCTAATGAAGCATATCCAAATCGACCTGTTCTTATTTTAACTCCACGATCTTCGAGATATTTTGATTTGTATCCAACAGATCCGATTTCAAATGCAGTAAAGATTGAAGCCGGGATTACCGTATAATCTGTAACTACGGGAAAAGTATCAAACCCTCCAATACTGCTAAGGGCATTAAATACTGCGATATTTCCCTCATAGCTTGCCACATGCGCTAACAAAATTCCTCCAGTAACATCTCCTACAGCATAAATTCCATTCTCATTAGTTTCTAAGGTATTTGGGTTCACGACTATTTTTCCTTCATTAAGTTCAATTTTAGTATTTTCTAGCCCTAACCCTTCAATACATGGTTTTCGTCCTATTGACACAAGACAAAGATCCGCTTCATGAAAAGATTTCTCAGCAGAATCAATTTGGTCTTTAGGAACCTTTGAATCACAAGTTGTTGCGATAACTTTTGAATTAACCTTTTCTATTTTTAGTATATTACGATTTTCATAGATTTCAATACCCATGATATTGAATTTCTTTTTTAATTCCCGAACGACCAATTGTTCTTCATTGGCGATTATTGAGGGCAGATAGTCAAATATTTTTACTTTCGACCCAAATCTACTGAAGATATTTGCGAATTCACAACCAATCACTCCACCACCTATAATCAATATAGATTCCGGGACTTTATTGAAATCTTTAGCTAAGATATCATCACTTGTAAGTATAAATTTATTGTCAATATTAAATGAGGGGACTAAAGTTGGTTTTGCTCCAGTTGCAATTATTAAACGTTTTCCTTTTATCTGTTTTGTATTCTTACCTTCAATATTAATTGTTATTCCATAATCCAAGGATGCTTCAAGAATCCTGGCCGCTCCATAATATAAATCAATTTTTCTTTGTTTAATTAAAGTCTCAATGCCACTTATTAATTCACTCACAATTAAGTTCTTACGATTTACGGCATTCTTAAAGTTAGGTCTAACTTCTCCAATTATATCCACTCCAAAGTCCTTTGCGCTCTTTTCAATTTTTTCAATTAATTTTGCTGAGCTAAAAAGTGCTTTTGTTGGAATACATCCAATATTTAAGCAAGTTCCCCCAACATTATCTTTTTCAATAAGAGCAACTTTTGCGTCATATTGCGCAGCCCTAACAGCTGCATGATAACCTCCTGGTCCCGCACCAATTATTATAAGATCATAGTTCATTTCAAATTTCACCTAAATTTTTTTTATAATTTATTTAATCAAATATTTTATTTCCATAAATTTCATAGGAAGAAGTATAGTTATCATCTTCATCATCTTTAACTCTTCTATCCGTCTTAAATTTTTCTTTTTAACAATTTCCATTTCATAATCTCCATCATTCTCATCTCCATAAGCTATCTTGAAAGATTTACCATTAAAGCCATTCTCACACCCGTATCGAGTAAAAGGGCAATACTAGTACCCAAAAGCAGTTACATATTAATAACATCTTTTTTCTATACAGAATAGACAAAATGTATGTTTTTTTTATGACAAATAAGTAATCTTTGTGTTTTAAAATTTCAAAATGGTTAGATTCTTTACTCCTACCTCAAAAAAGCATGTTAACTATATTACTATGATTTAAAATTCCAGTAGTATATCTTTTTTTAGTTCTATCATTGTTAGATTCTTAAAGGAGATAAGTCAAAAGTTATTAAATTACGAAAAAATAATATAATAATCATGGTAGATTATAAATTCTGGCTCATTAAAATCGAAGATAACATATTTTGGCTCTACCTTAATAACCCTAATAAAAAAAACGCATTTGATATCGCTGTTGTTAATGAATTAGAACAAATTTTAAATGATGAGATTAAACAAAACAACGATATCCGAGTATTAGTAATCACTACTTCTTTAGATGATATTTTTACCGTTGGACTTGATATTAAATGGCTCGTAACTCTAGACGACTCTAAATCAAAAGATATGACAAGGAAATTACAGAAAATCTTTAGTAAATTCGAGGATTTACCGATTCCTGTCATCGCTGCAGTAAAGGGATTGAATCTTACAGCGGGATTTGAGCTGATGCTATGTGCTGACATCATAATTGCTGCTGATAACGCGAGATTTGGACAAGTCGAGACTAAGTGGGGGATGACTCCTGCTGCAGGAGCTACTCAAAGATTAATTCGTTTAATAGGTCCTTTGAAAGCAAAAGAACTCATATATACTTCACGGATAATTAATGCTCAAGAAGCTGTAAAAATTGGTTTAATTAATGAACTCGTTCCACTGGCAGAACTTGAAGTTCGAGTTAAAGATTTAGCAAAACTCATCGTTAAAAATTCAGGTAGAGCAATTGAATTATCCAAACAGTTAATACAAATGGGAATCTATAACAATGCGGAAGGTTTTCAAATGGAAGGAGAAGCATTTCAAGAACTTTTTTCTTCGGGAGAACCAAAAAGAAAATTAAAAGAATTCTTAGAAAGATCGTAAATATTTGTTAGAGAAAGTATTACTAATACTCTAAAACACGATAACATCAGAAAAATAAGGAATCAAAATTATAATCAAGATGAATCTAATATAGAAATAAATAGCTTTTAGGATTATTATTAATATTATTTGAGTATTAAGCGTTCAAAATATTAGAGTTGATGAATATTTTTAATGAAGAAACATGCCAGAGGTGCGGTACATGTCTCGAACAGTGTTCATTTTTGCGATTACCTATCGAAAGTGCGAAAGAAGAGATTTCTAAAATGATTGAGACGAGAGACTCACGAAAGATAATCAAAAATTGTGCCGGTTGTTCTTACTGCAATATAGTATGCCCAACAGGGTCAAGTCCATATGAACTAATAAGAGAAATACGATTAAGAACATATCGTGA
Organism: Promethearchaeota archaeon; assembly: GCA_019894885.1. Lineage (GTDB taxonomy): Archaea > Asgardarchaeota > Lokiarchaeia > Sigyniarchaeales > SOKP01 > SOKP01. Next base: position 3,810 of record JAGXNP010000001.1, read on the forward strand.
GAAAGGTGTAAGAAGTTTATCGCTCATAACAGAAGAAATGCCTTATAATTTAATGTCAATCGGATTAGAAATTGACACCGAGGAAAAAAAGCGAGATTTAATTCAATATGAAAACCCTCCAAAAAGCGACAAAATGTTCTACATAGGCTGTGGCATTCCCTATTGTTTTCCAGAGCTTACCAAGACCAAATTATTAGAGGAGCTACCCATTTTAGGAGGAATGAAGTATTGTTGCGGCGGGTATGTGCATTCCAGTTTCGGTGAAAATGAAGCAATGATAAAGGGATTAGAATTATATGAGAAATTCAAAAGCCTTAAAGTAGAGAAGCTCATTACATTCTGTCCTGGATGTGATATTATGATTAAAGGCGTGTATCCTTCAATTATCGAAGGGTTTAACATAGAAGGGCAAACCATCATTGAGTATTTGATAGAAAAGTACCATAAAGGCGCATTACACATTAAAAACAAGATCACCCAAAGAATAACCTTTCAGGACCCTTGTCCGTGGAGAAAGTTAGACAAGAAAATATACGAAGGTCCAAGGGAATTCCTTGAAATTATTGGTGCGGAAGTGGTAGAAATGAAACACAACAAGGAAACATCTCTGTGTTGCGGAGCGCCTCTTTCCATATCAAATAGATCATTAGCAACCAAAATCGCAAAAGAAAGAATATCTGAAGCTGAAAGTATAAATACGGATATAATAGCTCATATCTGCACGGGCTGCCTTGCTGTGTTATCAAAGCATGCCACTGAAAGGAACATTAAATCGTACTATATTACAGAATTAGCCCAAATGGCAACGGGGGAAAAACCATCACTTAAAATTCTTGAAAATGCAGAGAAACTTCAAAAGCATGTTATTAAAACAATTAGCAAGAATCCGAACATAATACTGGGGCAATACATCATAAAAGATGGAAAAATATGTCGTTTATGATTTATAGTTCCATAAGATAAGTCAATTATGTTTCAATATTCACTGTAGTCATAGAAATAGGGAATTTGATATTCTCTTTAATAAAACTGAGTTCTAAAGTGCATGGAGTAAAAAATATATATTCCTTATATTCAGCAAATATAATGCTTCTTATATGAAGCATAAGCTTAAATACTACTCTATAACACGGATGAATTTATCTTATAGGATAATTTAAATTATAGTATATATTTAAAAAATAAAAAGAAAAAGACTTAGTAGTGATTTTATGGAATTTTCGCTTACTGAAAAACAAAAAATGTTAAAAAAAATTACTAGACAGTTTGCTGAAGAGTATATTGTACCTATCGCTCGAGAGAGCGATGAAAAGCAAGAATTGGACGATAAAGTCTTTCAAAAAATGAAAGAAATGAATTATTTTGGTGGTTGTATACCAGAAGAATATGGAGGAGCAGGACTTCATAACGATACAATAGGTTTTAGCATCATTATAGAGGAAATCTCGCGCGCAGACGCTGCTTGGGGAATTACAACCGCGGTACACAATGGTGTTGCTGCATATCCTATTTATAAATATGGTACTGAAGAACAAAAACAAAAATTTTTAATTGATCTCGCTAAAGGTAATAAGATTGGAGCTTTCTGTTTAACTGAAGCAAATGCAGGTTCAGATGCAGGTGGCGTTCAATTAACAGCTGTCAAGGATGGAGATGAATACATTCTAAATGGTACTAAAATTTTTGCAACATCCGGAGGTATTGCGGGGACTCTACTTGTAGTAGCTAAAACTGGTGAAAAAGAAAGTAGGAAACAAATGACTGTTTTTATAGTAGATAATAAAACTCCAGGTTATTCTGTTGGCGTTAAGGAGGATAAAATGGGAGTTCGCGCTTCGAATACATCTGAGCTTGTGTTTCAAGACGTTAGGGTGCCCCAAGAGAACATTTTAGGTAATCCTGGTGAGGGGTTCAAAATGGCCATGAAAATTTTAGACTTTGGAAGAATAGGTATTGCCGCGCAATGTGTAGGATTAGGGCAAGCAGCTTTAGAAGCTTCAATTAAATATGCAAATGAAAGAGTCCAGTTCAACCAACCTATTGGAAGATTTCAAGCAATCCAATGGAAAATCGCCGATATGTCTTGTGCTATTGAATCGGCTCGGTTATTTACATTTAAAGCTGCTTATCTGCATGATATAGGTTCGGAATTCGGTATAGCAAGTTCTATGGCGAAATTAGTTGCATCTGAAGCGGCTATGCAAGCTGCTCATGGTGCTGTTCAAATTCACGGCGGTTATGGATTGATGAAAGCATACCCAGTAGAAAGGTATTTCAGAGATGCTAAAATGGGTGAGATTTACGAAGGAACTAGTGAAATTCAAAGATTAGTAATTGCAGCTAATTTACTTAAAAAAGGAGCCTAGCTGATTTAAATGAGATTCATTATTATTAAATAACTAATTTTTCTTTCATATTTTTGTTCCATTATCGGAAAATTTATTTTTCTTAAATAAATTATTCGTTTTAACAAAAAATTGTATGTATTAAATTAAGATAGGGCTATAGAAGGTGTGATTTAGATATGAAGATATTTGTTTGTGTAAAGCAAGTTCCGGGAGTGTCAGAGGTCAAAATCGATCCTAAAACCAATACGCTGGTAAGAGAGGGAATTTTGTCTATACTCAATCCCAACGATCGAAATGCAATTGAATTGGCTCTTACTTTAAAAGAAAAGTATACTACTGAAGTTATAGCGTTAAGTATGGGACCTCCTCAAGCAGAAGAAATTTTACGAGAGGCTTTAGCGATGGGCGTAGATAAAGCTTTTTTATTAACGGATAGAGCCTTTGCTGGAGCAGACACGCTAGCTACTTCATATACACTAGCTTTAGCTATCAAAAAAATATTAAAAGAATCAAATCCTGAAGAAAAATATCTTATTATATGCGGTGCTCAAGCCGTTGATGGAGATACTGGTCAAGTTCCACCAGAATTAGCTGAAGAGTTAAAAATACCGCAAGTTGCATACGTATTAAATGTGGAATTAACGGAAAAAAAAATAATTGCTGAGAGGAAATTTAGAGCAGTAGAAATTGTAGTGATTGAAACAACTTTACCAGCTTTAATTTCCGTGTTAAATGATATCAACGAACCTAGATATCCTAGCATAGCCGGAATTATGAAGGCACACAATTTAGAAATTGTGCATCTAGATGCTGTTGCTTTAAATGCCGATACATCGAAAATTGGGTTAAATGGTTCAAGTACCGAAGTTTGGAAAATCTTCATCCCCGAACGGAAGGGAGATCGAGTTATTTTAAGAGGAACTATCGAAGAAGTTATTCAAAATTTATGTCAGAATTTAAAGGATGATAAAGTTTTATAAGAGGAATTATAGTTGAGCGTTATTATTGACGAAGAACAATGCACAGGGTGCGGGAACTGTGTTGATAGTTGCCCATATGGAGCAATTGAATTAGAAAACAATAAAGCAACAGTGTTACCAAATTGTAATCTTTGTGGAGTATGCATAGACAATTGTCCTCTGAAGGCAATAAGTCTAGAGCGAGATAAAGAGTCAGGGGAAAAAATAGATTTATCTCAGTATAAAGGTGTTTGGGTTATAGCAGAACACTACAAACAGATAGTTCACAAAGTAGCATTCCAATTGTTAGGAAAAGGACGAGAATTGTCAAATCTATTAGATTCAACATTAACATTCGTAATTTTAGGAGCAAATTTCGACGAAAAACTAGGAGATTTTAGTGAATATGGAATGGATGAGATAATCTACGTCAAATCACCTATTTTAAAAGATTATTATTCAGATTTATATGTAAAAGTAATTTCAGAACTTATCGAAGAGCATAAACCTGAGATAATTCTTATTGGAGCTACTCCAACGGGAAGGGACTTTGCGCCTAGAGTAGCTAAAAGACTACACGCAGGGTTGACAGCAGACTGTACGGGTTTGGATATAAATCCCGAGACTAAAAATCTTCTTCAAACTCGTCCAACATTTGGTGGAAATATCATGGCCACTATTAGAACTCCTTTTAGTAGGCCTCAAATGGCTACAGTAAGACCAGGGGTTTTTAAAGCACTTAAAAAGATTAAAAAAGAGGTACCAGTTAAGGTAATTGATTACAAATTTACAGCAAAAGATACAGTTTCAAAAATAATAAAAATAATAAATACCAGTAAATCTACAGTAAATTTGGAAGATGCGAAAATTATCGTAGCTGGCGGACGAGGTGTAGGTTCTAAAGAGAACTTTAAACTTATAGAAGATTTAGCAAAAGCTTTAGGAGCTGAGATAGGAGGGTCTAGAATTACAGTTGAGTTAAATTGGGTTGATCCAGATAGACAAATAGGTCAAACAGGCAAAACAGTTTCTCCTAAACTATATATAGCTTGTGGTATTTCCGGAGCCGTTCAACATATCGTTGGTATGGAAAACTCAGATGTTATTGTAGCAATTAATAAAGATCCAAATGCTCCTATTTTTGGATTTGCTCACTATGGAATTGTGGGTAATTTAAATGATATTATTCCCCTTTTAATAGAGGAAATAAATAAATTAAATTTAAATAAAGAGTAATAAGTTGGTAAAACTATTTGAGCTTTAAATTTTATCGAGCTTACCACCATTTTAATTTTAAAATTTAATAATATTTTAAAATTGTTTAAAATTTAGTTTTAACTTCAAAATAAGATAATATTTTAAAAATGAGTTAAGAAATTAATAAATAGTAATTCATTTTTTGACCAAGCATACAATGCCTTATATCTAATCTATTACTCCAAAATTTTGAAAAACCACGAAAAAAACTTAAATAACGATTTTTAAAGGCTCTACTTTCGTTAAGTAAAACTTGAAATGAAAATTATAGTAATATAAATAAAAAAAAAAGTAATGGAATGCAATTACTTTTAGCGGGAAAAACTCATTCGTGGAGGAATAAATTATGGGCTAAAATCGAAACATTCCACTACAAGATAGAAAATCGAAATTTTCTAAACATAATATAGATTCATAATAATTTAAAGTTATCGATATATTGGTTAAATTTACAAACGCTCTGTTTGAATATTCAATAAATTAAAATGATATTAGCACAATTGAAATATCATATCTCTTGTTTTAACTATATAATCTTAGGATTAAAAATAAATATTAGCAAAACTCACGATTTTTATTTAAAAAAAAAATTTTTCTCGAATCTCTTCGAATATATTTTAATTTATTTGAAATTTATTATCCAAATTTGTGTGTGAAATTTTTAATCTAGGTGCAAAAACAAGTTCAAAATCTATTTTTATTAAAAACTTAATAAGCAAAAAGTCTACATCTAATGACATATACAGTGCTAATCTTCACGAAATAGAACTTAATTTAAAATTTCATAGCTTATCTTAAATAATACTATGCAGATCTAAATGTATTTTCGCAGATTTTTGTAATTTCTTTTTTTTATTTGCTTCTCTGCACCAATCATAATTTAGATATGGATAAATTACATACTTTTGAACGAATTTCACTTAGAAGTAATCCTAAGTTCAGAAAATTTTCTTTTTCAAATGTTTTCAACCCATCCTTAAATTCGAAAGGTTTGCCCATTCATTTCCCATTATCCAACTTAATAAATAATTTAATTATATTAAAGTTACTAATTAAAAATAAAAAGGATAGAAAACGCCTAATTTTAAATACGAGCTAATTATGGAAGTAAAGAGCTATAATTTATTGAATGTAGGGGTAGGAGGTCAAGGCGTAATTAGAGCAGCACAAATACTTTCATATGCTGCGCTGTTAGATGATTATAAGGTTAGAACTGCTGAAACTCATGGTATGGCACAAAGGGGCGGTTCAGTTGCATCATATCTTCGATTTGGAACTGAAGTAGAAGGTCCATTAATTCCTCGGGGGAAAACAAACACAATTTTAGCTTTTGAAGCTAGCGAAGCTGTTAGAATTTTTAATTATGCTGGGCCAGAAACTGTGTTTCTGATAAATGAAAGCATAATAGTTCCACCAATGATTCATCAAATGGGAATGGACTACCCAAAGTTAACAGAGATACGCACTTTCTTGAAAGAAGTGTCAGTACATCTCTATTTTATTGAAGGTGTAGAGATTGCTACAAGTGTGGGGAATGTTCGAACTATGAATGTTGTAATGTTGGGAGCCTTAATAGGATTAGATGTAATACCGCTTAAAAAAGAAACTCTTGAGAAAGCTATCTTAAGTTATCTACCTTCAAAGTTGCATGATATAAACAAGAAAGCATTTGAAATTGGAATTGAAAAAGGTATAGAATTAAGGGGGGGTTCCATTGATTAGACCAGAATTTGCTGAGGAGAATCCAGGAAAAAAAATAATAATGTTGGGAAATGAGGCAATCGCCAGAGGAATTCTAGAAGCGGGAGTTGTAATTGGTGCGGGTTATCCAGGCACGCCTTCATCAGAAATATTACTAACATTAGCGGAAATGCAAAAGTTTTATCCCCACCTCAAATTAGAATGGAGCGTAAATGAAAAAGTAGGTTTTGAGGTTGCATACGGCGGTTCGATGTCGAACGTACGTTCAGTTGCAGTTATGAAGCATGTTGGAGTCAATGTTGCATCAGATGCCTTCATGACAGCATGTTATGCAGGAGCGAGAGGTGGAATGGTTTTGATCTCGGCAGACGATCCTAATTGTTATTCCTCTCAAAATGAACAAGATAACAGATACTTTGGATTACATGCTCTTGTGCCTGTCTTTGAACCTTCAACTCCACAGGAAGCAAAAGACATGATAAAGTACGCATTTGATTTTTCAGAAGAATACCAGTCCTTAGTGTTGTTCCGCACTACAACTAGGTTAAATCACGGGAGAGCAGATGTAATACTTGGAGAAGTGAAAGTTATAGATCGTGATTATGGGTTTGATTGGGACCGCTCCAGATGGGTTTGTTTGCCTTCTCACTCACGAGTATTACGTTTGAGGTTGTTGGAAAGATTAGAAGAGATTTCCAATTATGCTGATGAGTTTCCGTTTAATTCACTAAAATTATCGGGGAAAAAAATTAACGGTATAAAATATGGATTTGTTGCAGCAGGAGTACCATATTCTCAGTTGTTAGATGCCCTTAATTACTACGGTATTGCTGATAAAGTTTCAATTTTAAAACTTGGATTAGTTTTTCCTCCACCTAAGGAGTTAATAAAGAAATTATTTGCTTACTCAGACGAAATCGTAGTAGTGGAGGAACTCGAACCTTTCCTTGAAAATATCATGAAGCAAATTGCGTTTGAAGAAGGCTACTCAAAAGAGTTAACTATTCATGGTAAAGATATTTTTCCCCAAAATGGAGAATTTTCTGGAGAAATCTACTTAGAAAATATTGCTCGGTTGATTGGTTTATCTTATAAGAAAGTTTCTGTTCCTGAAAACATATTAATTATCCCTCCAAGGCTTCCCATCTTATGTCCGGGCTGTGGACATCGATCGACATTCTATGCGATTAATCAAGTAGAAAAGATGATGAAGACTAAATTTGTGAACTCATCTGACATTGGTTGTTATACTCTCGCAGTTTACAAACCATTAGAGGGAATAGACACAGAAGTGTGCATGGGAGGCTCAATTGGTTTAGCAAACGGAATTGCGAAAGTTCAAAGTTTAGATAATCCCGTCTTGGCAATTTTAGGTGATTCTACATTTTTCCATTCTGGGATTCCAGCTTTGATCAATGCTGTATTTAACAAAAATAATATGCTAGTCGTTATTTTGGATAACAGATCAACAAGTATGACGGGTTTTCAAGATAACCCAGGTACAGGTATTACCATCACTAACGAACCCGGTACACACATTGTTCTAGAAGATCTTGTGAAAGGTTGTGGCGTCTCTCCCGAGAAGATCTGGGTTGAAGATGCTTATAAATTGAACGAGACAATTGAAAAGCTTGAAGAAGCAGTCAAGACAGAGGGAGTTCGAGTTTTCATTTCTCGACATTTATGTTCCTTAGTAGAGTCTAACCAATTTCGGGCTCAACAAATTATAACACCCTCCATATTGGTAGATCAAGAAAAATGCAATGGTTGTTTGATATGTGTTAATAAATTTGGGTGTCAAGCATTAAATTTTAATGAGGTTTATAAAAACGTTACAATTGAGAGTTCTGAATGTAGGGGGTGCAAAGTGTGTATAGATGTTTGTCCCCAACATGCGATATATGAGGAGATTGAATAAAACATGATTTCTCTTTTTTTTTTCCCCAAAACTATTGCTATCATCGGTGCGACTGCTAATCCAAAAAAGTTTGGAAATGCTGTTACCATAAATATTCTTCAAAACAAAGACCTTGCTAGTGAATTATATCTTATAACTCAAAATAATAAGGAAATTCTTGGAATTAAATGTTATAAAAGCATTTTAGATATTCATAAAGACATCGATCTAGCAATAATTTTAGTTCCTGCTAAAGCAGTAATCAGTGTAATTGATGAATGTATTGAAAAGCATGTAAAATGTGTAATAATTATAACTGCTGGGTTTGGAGAAATTAATCAAGAAGGTAAAAAAGCTGAAGAATTAATTGCACAAAAATGTAAAATAGCGAGAATTCGAGTTATGGGACCAAATTGCGTTGGAATACAAAATCTTGATATCGGCCTTAACGCTTCTTTTATACAAGCAGCTCCATGTGGGAATATTAGCATGATTAGTCAATCAGGTTCATTTAGCTGTGCTAGTTTTTATGCTATGGATCGAGAAAATATCGGTTGCTCTAAATTTGCGAATATCGGGAATAGTATTGATGTTTCATTTGATGAAATTCTTAAATTTTATAAAGAGGATGCGAACACAAAAATAATATGTATCTACATGGAAACAGTTGAGGGAGGAAGGATACTATTAAATACGCTAAAAACAATTGTTCCTATTAAACCAGTTATCATTTTAAAGGGAGGTCGAACTCCATCGGGGATGAAAGCTGCAAGTAGTCACACAGGTTCAATAGCCACAAACTATAAAATGTTGAAAACTTCTATGCAACAAGCAGGAGCAACATTATGTGAAAATGCTACTGATTTTATTACCGCTTTAAAAGCATTTTCATTTTTACCCAACGCTAAGGGTGAAAGAATAGGAGTTTTGACGAATAGTGGTGGAAGTTCTGTTTTGTTTAGCGATAAGGTAGAAGAGTTTAATCTAAGATTAGCTGAGTTTTCCGATGCTCTCATAGAAAAAATTCAACCCTATTTGATTTCGCTTGTTAAAATTCAGAATCCTCTTGACATGATAGGCGTAGCTGCTGAGCAACAGTATTACGAGATAACAAAAGCTATGTTGGAAGATTCAGGTATAGATATAGTTGTCCCATGTTTGGTTATTCCCCCATTCTTAGAAATGAAATCTGATGAACACTTTAGGGGAATGATAAGAGCTTGGAATGAAACGGGAAGATTAAAACCATTGGTGCCTTTAGTTTTTTTTGGAGAAAATTTCATTGATCTAAAGGAACTTGCTAAAAAAGAGGAAGCACCCGTGTTTTATACTCCAACGGAGGCAGCTTATGCGATAAAAGTGCTGTTAGATCGCATGAAATTAAAAATATAGGATCTAAATTTAAAAAATGGTAATTTTAGAATTTTAACTTATTTGAAATCTTCCATCACTTCAAAACCATGCTCTTTTAAAACATTTATTCCTTTTTCGTTATCATCTAGTCTCAGAACTGTCATTGTACTTATTTCTGACGACTTTTCTGCAAAAGTATACATATATTCGATATTTATATTGTGATTTCCAAGGGTTTTAGCGATATTATACAATTGAGTGATGTTATCTGATAACTTTACAGCGATAACTTCCGTTACTGAATGTAAATAATCTTTATCTTCTAATAATTCAATACATTTCTCATAGGGGTTGACCAGGAGTAATAGTAATCCATAATCTTCTGTTTCAGCAACAGTTAAAGATCTTATGTATATTTTATTGCTCATTAGAAATTCAAAGAAATTAGCTAATTGCCCTGGTTTATTTGGGAGGAACACAGATATTTGTTTTAACGGCATTTTTTTTGTTCACATGGAATCTATTTTATTTAGTAATTTCATCTTAAAATGATATTTTTACTTAAATTATTTGAAATTTAGATTGTTTAAAAATGATTCTGAATGAAAATATAAAAAAATAGGATAGTTTATTGCTTAATTTTTAATCCAGTTAAAAAACAGATATCCCTTTATAATGCTAAAACCATAATCTATTATTTGAAATGTTTTGGAATATTTTTACAAAATTGTGTTCGAGATTAATAAAAATAGATGCAAATTATATTCCACCCTAGATTAAAAAATATCGGTTTTGTTTTTATTATAAAAGAAGTTAGCTATTTATCTGCATACTCTTTTTTCATTTCTTCAAAAAGCTTCTTATATTCTTCGATATACTTTTCTTCGTTAGTTTCTTCTATCTTCTTGAGGAGTTCGACAGATTTATTTAATGTGGTAGAAGTTTTCTTAATTTTATCGAAGTAGATTTGTTTAATTTGTTGAGATTTAGCACCTCTCAATGAATTTTTGTACCCCTTAATAGAACTTTCAATTTCTTTTTGAGATTCTTTAACTGAGTCTGTCAGTTGCCTTTTTCGCTGTTCTAACCTAATACAGTTATCACATACCAAATTATCGGATGATTTTTGTCCCTTCTTTATCATAAAAGCATTTCCACACCGAGAGCATACTACGAGAGCAACAATCAGTTTATCTTCGTTAGAGTCAGGCATAAATGACAACTATTTTATTTTAAAATAATATAATTACTAATCTAATAACTTTTTTATAATTTAATTATTGATTTTTCTTTCATTTTTGTTATAAAGATTCTCTTTCTCATTTTTAAAAAAATTTATGATGAATGAGTAATTTACTTGCCTATGGAATTATCTTTCTCACTAATTTCTTTATTACTGATACTGGGACTACTATCTGGTGCTATTTCTGCTATTGCGGGTATAGGAGGAGGAGTCTTTTTTGTATCAATATTGACTCTTCTTTTTTTTATCCCTATTAACATCGCTGTCGATACGAGTACTTTTATAATTCTTTTTTCTTCTTTAGCAGGCTTTATAACCTATTTACGACAAAAGAGGACGGCTTTTAAACTTTCGTTAATTTTTAGCAGTTTCTCCATATTGGGCAGTGTATTAGCCTCTGTTATCTTTTCTATTATAAATATCGATAATTCCATCTTAAAACTTTTATTTGCAGCAACACTACTTATTGCTGGATTAAACATGATATACAAGGCTAGAAAATCAAAGAATCATAACAATAAACAGGAAATTAACCATGCCGAGTTTTCCTTAAATAATCAAGATGATAAATTAAATTTTAAGAAATCTATACCGCTTTTCATCTCAGCGGGATTTACAGCAAATTTATTAGGTATTGGTGGCGGAATCATAAACACACCATCGCTAAACATAGTTCTAAATTTTCCTATTCATAATTCTACGGCTATCTCGACATCTATAATATTTTTTACTGCAATTTACAATACATTGATAAAAAGCGTTATTGGTCAGATTGATTACTCAATTGGGTTAATTATTGCTATCGGTGCTATACTTGGTTCAATCCTAGGGGCTAAAATTTCCAAAAAGATACCTAAAGTTTTATTACAATTTTTCGTGGCCGCTGTGCTTATAGCTTTAGCTTTAAGAATGTTCTTCTATTAGAATTTAATAAATTTTTAGTATTTTACAAAATTGATATAATATTAAGAAATTTATTTATTAATTAAAGAAGAAAAATATTTGGAGATATATAATGGAAAGTACAGTGTTGTTAGATATAAAAGATGATATCGCAATCGTAACTCTACATAATCCTGAGAATTTTAATCCTTTAAATAAATCGACAGGAGAAAAGTTATTAGAAACTATTGAATCTTTAAAGGATAATGAGGATGTCAGATGTGTGATAATAACGGGATCTGGAAAAGCGTTTTCTGCGGGAGGTGATATAAAACAGTTTAAATCTAGCATTGAAAACGGAACCTCAGGTCAAGTTATGGACGATTTAACGAAGGATCTTTATAAAATTGCGATAATTTTACGCGTTTATCCTAAACCGGTGATAGCGGCTGTAAATGGATGGGCAGTAGGGGCAGGAATGAATCTTGCTCTGTCCTGTGATTTAATAATTGCTTCAGAAAAAGCGAGGTTTAGACAATCTTTTAGTAAGCTTGCTTTAATTCCTGGGTTCGCTGGAACTATTTTGCTTAGCCGTCAGCTCACCTGGCAGCAAGCCTGTCAAATGGCGTTTTTTGGAGATACATATTCTGCTGAAGAAATGAAAATGCTCGGTTTAGTTAATAAAATCGTACCTCCCGAAAAATTAAAGGAAGTTTCTATTGAATGGGCTCAAATTCTTGCTAGCGGACCCACATTGACTTTTGCGAGAACCAAGAAACTATTCTTTGACGCTCTTAGTACTCCCTTAGAAGAACATTTAGAGAATGAGCGACAAATGCAAGTTAAATCGGCAGAATCCGAAGATTATAAAATTGGTGTATTTGCTCTAAACGAAAAAAAGGAACCGAAATTTGTTGGAAATTAGGAAAATCCTAAATTTTTTTACTTTATTAATTATTAATTCATTATAATATATCTTAACGTGATTCTTTCTATGAGTAACGGATTTAGATTATTAAGAATTGAATACATTTTTAGCGTACTAGTACCCTGTTTACTAAGTATTTATCTAAATAATTACGAGGTCATTAATCACATATGGATATTGGCGGGATTTGCCTTTTATGCTATTACTGGGAATGCTCTGAACGATGTTATAGATATGAAAGATCCAAACGAAAAAGAAACGCTCAAAAGAGTCCAAGGTTATAATCGTAAAGAAATTTTAACAATTTCGTTAGCAACTTTCTTAATAGGGACTCTTTGCTTTATGAATAGTATTATAGTATATCCAATTTTAGGTATTTATTTAGTAATCATAGTTATTATGGTAATTTTTTACTGTCTGTTCAAATCACTTGTTATCGTTAACCATATCATTTTAGGCATTTCGCACATCGTTTTACCATGGTGGATGATCAAAATAAATGCTGGCGATATAATTTTAGGTTTTTTCCCCGTTCTATCTGTTTTTGAGTTATTAATACTACTCTCAGTGGCATCCGTAGGTTATACGGGTCAAATGCTGCACGAGTTAATTGATGGAGATTCCTTATCAAAGTTATCTCCAAAGGCTTCTCAATTGGTAATTTGGATTGCTTCCGTTGTATCGCTAACAATAGCGATAATCTCGTTGATCATTACACAATTCATTATATTTCTACCAATAATTTTCTTTCCTTTTGGAATCATGTATATATTCAGGAAACCTCGTAAAGATTTATTAGGCCGAACCTCGCTAAAGAATGTAGGTATTATACTAGGAAATCTGATACTTGTTTATATCGTCGTTTTAATTATAGCACCATAGTAATGCTTTAAAAGTAAATGTTCGAAGAAATTAAGATATTATGAGTAGTAAGAGAATTCCAGCATTTAGAGAAGATTTATGTGATTTATGTGGGCTTTGTTTTAACTTGTGCCCCGTTCTGAAACTTTCTTTGGAAGAAGCAAAAGAGGAAATTCATAACTTAATCAAAGGTCAAAAATCGAAATATGTTCTTAGTAAATGCAACACCTGTTTATCATGTAATCTATATTGTCCACAGAACGCTAATCCATATCAATTGATACTTGAACGATGGAACGATCTTTATATAAAAAGAGGAGCGCCTCCTCTTTACTGTTTTGTCTGTCCTACCGAAGATAGAAATATCTGGCAGCTATTGAATTTGTTTTTATCTAATCAAGAAAGAAGATGGATTCATAGATGGATGAATTACACACCTAAAAGCGAAGATACATTGCTATTAATCGGAAATTATACTCATTTATTACCGTTTATTATCGGAGGGAGTAGATTGCTAGACTACTTCAAACCCATAGATCGCATAGATCAATGGGAAGGTGGTGCTTATCTTTATCAAGGGGGGTATTTAGATGTAGTGCAGAAGATAGCTGAAAGAACTAAAAGAGAGTTTGATAGTTGGGGCGCAAAAAATATTGTTGCTTCTTTAGACGCTCTTGATCACCTATTCAATGAAGTCCATCCAAAGGAAATGGGAGTAAGGCATGAACAGAATTTTACTAATTTTCATCGATGGATTTCAGACAATATTAACTCTGGAGAAATTTCTCTAACAAATAAACTTAATTTAACAGTAACAGTACACGATAACTGCTATTCTAAAGCAAATGGAATTGTATACTGGGAGCATCCTAGAAAAATTTTGAATAAATGCGGATGTTCCATAATTGAGATGAAGCATATTAAACAAGATTCATTATGTTGTGGATTTGGAGCAGGAGCCTCATGGGTAAAAAATATATCTCTACCTTTTGATATGATCTCTGAGGGCGCAAAAAAATTTAAAGAAGCTGAAGAAACTGGAGCAAAAGTACTGGTTTCTTACTGTAGCGGATGCCTTTATTTAATGTGGGCTACAAAAGAATTATTTAGAAGTAAAATAGATTTGCTCCATATCGTAGAAGTTGTTAGAATGGCAATGGGTGAAAAATTGAATTACCCTAAAGATCATATTAAACGAGCTTGGGATATCATAGCAATTATAACTTATTCTTTGATGTTATCAACTTTTAAGAAAAACTTTTATATAAGAAACATAACGTACGACAATGATTTTATCACATACAAACCAAAAAAGCATTTAATATTAAAACTGATAAGATATCTATTTGATTTTAAATTAATTAGAATAGTCTATGCTAAACTGTTTCGACTAATGATGCCAATAATGAAGACTCAATAAATTATAATTTTTTATTTTCCATATTGTTTAGTTATTAATAAACTATTACTAAAAATTTATTAAAAGTAATAAATGAGTGAAAAAATTTTAATAATTTATGTAATTTTTTGAAATTTTTGTATTTATTTTAATTATAAGAGTAAAAATGATTTGTTAAAGACTTAAACCAAGTTTAAATAGATGAGTTCCCAATAATATCTTAATCCAATTTTTTAAACTAAAAAAATTGATGTACTTTATATAAAAAAGTTACTGAACAAAGAAAGGGTGAAAATTATAAAAAATAAAAAAAAAATAACACCATTAATAGCAATTAGTTTATTCATATTGCTTAGCGCATTTAATATAAGTTCTGGTATAGCAATTCATATGCAAGGTGACGGAGCAACCTTTAACCTTGATAAAGCGGATCCGGTAGGATACGGTGTTTATATTCCAGCACCAAATATGTATACTACTATGTCGATAAGTGGGTCAAATCAGGGAGAATTTGTTGCGATGGATTGGCTCGGAGGAATATTACATACAGAAACCGTAAATTATCCAGGAGATGATGTAAGCTATATATATCCGAGGTACTTTGAAAATTATGTAATTGATAGTACGACTGACAATGACTATATTAACCCTTGGTCAGCTGAATGGCTGAATGTAAGTGCATATGATGCAGAAAGTGATACTTTATCACCTTATACTTTGAATAGTGTGTTTGACTATCATGTCATGGCTGAAGGAAGCGAATTAATTGTGCCATTAAATAATTCTTTACCAATGCAAATTGACATAATGATTGATAGTACAGGACCTAAAATATTAAAATTTGATTGGTTAACTGATAATCCCGCGGGCGTAATGTATGGTTATGAATTAATATCCCCATCAGGAAAAATAGTGATGACAGATTTTCAAACTGCTCAGACTGCAGTTATGGCTTCAATTAGTGTGTTTAATTATATTGCATTTGTAGCTAATAACATTGGTACATATAGATTATTGGTAACTGCTTCTTATACTCAACCTGCTTATTTAAATTTGAAATTTTTACAGACTTCCATAACTACCTTGCCTTTAGAAAAATTGACCTTTGGAGGAAATAGTGATGAAAATCCTACTGCACAAGAGATGTGGGATATAGAATGGCAATCCAACTGGTTCAAGATTAATGGGAAAAAAGGAGATCTCTATAGATTAGATTTAGGATTAGATTTTAGCGCTATTGCTCCCATGATAGATGCATGGTTGCCATGTGAAAATAACTATATTTTAGATTCTAGTATTACACCGGGAGTTTACGATCTTTACTTCCCTAACAGTGGTGCTGCATATATTTCTTTCAACGACGCGACATATGGTATATGGTATAGATATTCGTTATACTTGAGTGAAATTGAAGTTTTAAATTATGATATTGGGGATAGTACAACCAATATAAGAATATCAAGGGACCAAAGGAAAGCTATAGATTTTACAATAGAGCAGGATTCGTTTGTAAGATTCAACTATACTGAATGGGGCGATGGAAATGCTCAAGTATCTTCAATGGGAACAACTAACGGTTTTATTTTTAAAGATGCTAAAAAACTTGCCTGTTATGAAGTTTTAAGTCCTCTTGAAACTAAATCAGAAGGTACTATGAATTTCTACTACTATTATTTCCCTGCGGGGGAATATGAAGCAAAAATTATCAATGGAAATCCACTTTATGACAGTGTACTACAAATTAGTTCTGAATATGTATCTGACGCGAACTCAACAATTCCAATAACTAGTTTATCATATCCTTTAACTAATCCAACATCATCTGTAACTGCTCAATTTGAACCTGATGAATTCTATACTAGTCTTAAACAGGGTCAATGGTTTGATATTAATATCGCAGAAACCGGTCAATATAGATTTAATTGGTCAATATTTGCTTCTGATAATTTAGCACAAATTCCCACTATAGCAAACCCATCGGTTGTTCTTGTGTATAATGGTTCCACAGGAGAATATTACGATTATACTACAAGGTCACATACTTATCTTCAATCGTTCCCTGCTCTTGATACTCCAAATGATTTTCTCTACATTGCATATCCAAGTAAATGGCATGATATGCACTTTAATATAACCCAATTAGGGACACTTGGTGGCGTAGATTCTGGAGTAGATGTCTGGGATGGCGATAGTTGGGATGAATTAGCACAAACATCTGATACTACTGGTGAATTTCAAACTGCTAATGGATCATGGGTTATGAATATTTATGGTGACGCTGATTTTGGAGATTGGACAAAAGGCGTAGGAACTACATTCGATCGCAACGGTATTGATGAGGAAATGTATTATTGGTTGAGATTTGACTGCGATAATGCTTATTCGACTATACCTTATATTGATTTAATAAGTTTATCAAATATAACGATGCGCGGAGATGTAAATTTTGCTCTAGTGAGGGATAGCGGGTATGAATATTGTGATTTCTGGACGCCAACTGCTCCATCTAGTATTACGGATATTCTTATAAACCAAGAATCGGGATGGGACTTATTTAGTAATGAACAATGGCTTTTTGGCGCTACAAGTGATCCCTACATTATAGGATTAGAAGAAGGTAACTATAAGTTATTGGTAATTCCTGAACAATGGTCACATCCAGGATCATTAAATATTAGATTTGCTATTGAGGACTATTGGGGATATCATGTTGAGCAATCCCATACAATCGATCAGAATCCTGTTGCCCATTCATGGCAAATCGGAAATATGGTCAATGTAGGTGATTCAATTTTATATAACTACTCAACTTATCCTTATGATTTAAGTCTTACTTATAACGACACTGAAGTAAGTTGGACACTGGGAGGTGAAGCATATATTGCTGTTAAATGCTCTGGAACGCCATATAGTTGGACACAATTAGTCGTTGAAAGTGTAAATATTACTAACTATGAACTTTATATATTGCAAGACCTTCCATGGATTAATAATAACGGTCCATACTTAGAAACAAGGTTGATAGATAGTAATATAGGGGATAATAATACTATTGAATTTGGCGTAATAAGAGACAATTTTACTTTACTCTTTGAAATTCTAGGTGACGGAAGTCCAAACGAAATGGTTACATTAAATATAGGGATAAGACAATATAACACCACAGCATTGTATGCCAGTGAAATCACTGCAACATCCACTCCTCCTGGACCAGATCTAGGTCCACTTATATTAACTTTATTGATTGCAATACCCGCAGGTGCAGGAGCCGTCGTTGTTGTTTATGTCTTGAAGAAGAAGGGAAAAATTTTAACAAAACATCCAACTTAAATTAATTAATTAATTTTTTTTTTTTGTTTTATAAAAAACTGAGCTTATTTCCACAAGAATAGTGTTAAACAATTTTAAAATACTAAAACTAGCTGCCCCGAAGATAATTAGAGCAAGAGCAAAGAGTTAACTTGTTTTTTCAAAAATAATTTTTCAACCAATTTACAGTTTCTCTAATAAAAATCTCAAGATGTTTCTCTTTAAAATCGTGAGTTGCGCCTTGAACTTCTACTAACTTATGATTATCATCCTGGGGCATCAAATTAAATGCTTTCTTAGTCAATTCTAAAGGAACACTTTCGTCCAAAGTACCTTGGATTATAAGTGTTGGGAGATTTAGTTTCTTCAAAGCAGTTCTTACTCGAAATTTAGCAACCTCCATCATAAAACTCATATCAATTATAATAGGTTCATAATCTCCGGATGTTGGAATTTCTACGGGACCCTTAGCTATATCCTTAAACCAATCAGCGTGGTCTTCTGTTGTGTGAAGCAAGAAAAAGGGAGCCCAAAATACATAAGTTATGATTCCAGATAACCTTGCTTTTAATAGGGTCTGACCGCCAAAAGAAAGGCCCAATACAGCAATTCTTGAATATTTTTGATTTTTGACCCAATCACAGACATTTTCTAGATCATTGGCTTGTTTAGTTAAATTTATCGGTTCTCTTTTATTTTCTCCAGAACCAGAAAAATCAAAAATAAGGACATCATAGCCTTCTTTATTTAAAGCTTTAGCTGTTTCAGGAAAGCGCCCCCACTCGTACTTATCACCACTAAAACCATGACACATGATTAAAATTGGAGGTTTATGTAAAATATTATCTTCTGAAGCGATATATAAAACTCCATGAAGTTTATTACCAGTAGCAGAAGAGATTATAACTCTTTTTTCTTCCATTTTTCTCACTTACTTTAGTATTTAACATATTAGAAGTAAGATTTCTAAAGTAGAATTGTTTTTAAAATTTTTTTATCAAGATTAATTAAATTATGTTTTCTAATTTTGGTGAAGAAGAAATCTTAAATAAAACTGAATCCTTGTTAAACTAAATAAATAATAAGTATAATGTGTTTAGAAATGACAGAACAATATGCTGATGTTAATGGAGTCAAATTATGCTATGAAGTCTTTGGAGAGGGCTACCCCTTATTTTTAATTCATGGATTTGGAGCGAAAAAAGAAAATTGGATTGCTCAAGTACCCGATTTATCAAAACATTTTAAAGTCATAAGATTTGATAATCGTGGATCAGGAAAGTCAGATAGACCTGATGGAAAATATACAATGGAAGTTTTTGCAGATGATATCAACAGTCTTATGGAGCATCTTGGAATTGAAAAAGCAAATATAGCAGGTTGGAGCCTCGGTGGAATGATCGTGCAGAATTTCGTTTTGAAGTATCCTGAAAGAGTAAATAAAATAATATTAATTAACACTAATCATGGCTTCCCTGACGAGAGTGGCCCAGAAGTATATAAAAATATGCGACTAAATGAATTAGAAATGAAAAAAGAGGATTTTGCTAAAGCATGGTGGTCGGGAACCCGTACAAGCTTTCATCTGAAATTTAGGAAACAGATGGAAGCAGCCCCTTCAAAAATGTGGTATGGTGTATGGTCCGCAGAAGAATTAATAAAAGAGAGTGCAATCAACCCCCCTACAGCTAAAGACATTAATATGCAAGCTGAAGCATTAAAAACCCACAACACATTTGATAGATTAGATACCATAAAAAATCCAACGCTAATACTTACTGCTTCTCACGATAGGTTAATTCCAAAAATATCAATGGAACAGATTCACGAAAAATTACCTAATAGTACAATAGTGGTTATGGAAAAAGCGGGTCATAGCAGCCCTCTCTCGAAAGCCCCTGAAGTAAATCAGACAATAATTAATTTCCTAAACGATTAAAACCCATACTTCTTCTTATTTTTTTTAAGAATGATTTAATGTATTCTTTGAATGATTATATTTCTTTTTCTCTATTTTCCTCATAGACATAAGAAGTGCTGGTAATGCGATTAATGAAACTACTATCCCTAACCAGTACGGTGGGAGTGTATCAAGTATAAAGGGTCCAATAAGGGGTCCTAATATCTGAGCTACGCTATCCAATGCAGAAGAAAGTCCATTAATTTTGCCTTGTTCTTGAGGAGATGCTGTTTGAGTAATTTTACTATTCATAGGACCCCGGGTTAAGGAGGCTGCAAAGCTAATAAACATAAAAATTATTATGACGGTGACTACATCTGTAGAAAACCCTATTAGAAAAAAGCTTACGAAAAATATAGCTAATCCTAATCGAATAGCATTACTTTCCCCAAGCTTCTTTATTGTGGGCTTAAAAAGTGTAAATCTCACTCCAGCCCGAAATATGCCAGAAATCATAAATAAAAAGGACAATTCAAGTGGTTGGAGATGCAGAACGCTAGCGCTAAAAAAGGATATAGAAGTCATAATGATTGTGAATGAAATTGTGTGAAAAGCCCAGAGAACTAACATGAAAAGAGCGTTTTTATTTTGTGTTATTTTAAGTGAAATCTCAAGTTTTTCTTTATGGCTTTGAGCTCTATCTTCTTTAGTCCAGGTTTCCTCCAACATGATTAAAGTAACTATAATCGTTATAACTGTTAATCCCGCTGCAAATAAACCAGGTCCTAAAAGCCCGAAAAATGTGAAGAAAAATCCACCGATGGCTGGGCCGATTAATGAAGCTAAAACATGCGCAATTCCTACATTAGCCATTTGAATACCCCGATCTTTTGGTGGGACTTTATCGCTAATAATAGCTTTGGCAATAGGAAAATTACCTCCAAACATACCGTCAATCATACGTGCAATAACTAACATCCATAAATTACCTGAAAAAGCGGTTAAAATAAAAGCAAAAAGGGTTCCTAATTGAGAAATTAATAAAAGTGGCTTTCTTCCATATTTATCACTGAGTTTTGCTAAAATAGGACCAAACACAAAACCAAACATAGCATTAACAGAAAAGATTAAACCAATAATTGTTTGCGAAGTATTGAAAACCTCGCTAAAATATCCTACCATTGGAAAAAGGATTGTGAAACCTAAAACATCTATAAAAATCGCAATCCATAAAGGTGCTAACATTCGGTATTTGAATACTTTTCTGTTGTTGTTCTCATTCATAAAATAATAACCCTAAACAATTTACGAGAAGAATAAGATAAGATTAAACTAAAATTCCCTAAACTTAACGAATAAAATAAATTAAGACTATTAAACTATACTAAAAAACAGTTTGAGCATGATTTGTATAGAAATAATTTTACTTGACGTGTTTATACATATGCGAATATTCAATTTCAATAATTTTATATGTTAATACCAGATGTTCTATTTAGAAATTTTAAAATTATAATACTATTATTTTGATTAGCAAAGAGAATGGATTTTCATAATTCGTAAGAGTTGTCTTATTTTTAAATTAATAAAAAAAATCGTAATTAATGATGTCTGAAACTTTTGAGAACTTTATGATCTTCGGACTAGAAAGTACCGGAGAAAAAGTAAGGTTAGATATTTCTGAAGATACCTTTCGGTTGAATAACGGTCAAAAGGTATTAGATTCTAACCAAGTGTTAATAATTGTCAAGGAGGGGATAAGGAGAATCTACATCTGGAAAGGCGTTAATTCACATGTCAGGAAAAAATTTATAGCCTCTCGGATTGCTGCTGAATTACAAAACGATTTGGTTGTTGCTGGGCATTTTCATCGGTGCAAAATTATCTCAGTAGACCAAGGAGACGAACCTAACGATTTCTTAAGGGCTTTCGGTTTTACGACAGTTGAATTACCCGGGCTTCTTGATCGTAATTCACAAGAGTTCAAACAAATTCATTCTATATCTGAAAAAACGGCACCAGAATTAGATGGAAAGAAAGTTCATAGTTGGAACGGCCCTCCTCCTTCTTTAAAAGGAAATATAGCTTCTCCAACCATTACTCAACCTACGACGAAAATAAAAAAAGAAGAACTTAAAAAGTCAATTAAACCCTTCAAAACTGACGAAATGGAAATAATTGAGAAAATAGTTAAAAATAATGTTCCAGTCGATCTAAAAAGACAAAACTTAATCTTAGGTAACTTTCAGATTTTTGGTGCTGCGATTAAAAAGGCTAAAATATTTGGCAAAGAAGTAGAAGAAGTCAAATGGGAACCAGTGAACTCGCTACCAGAAGGAATAATTGAACTGACTGATCGCACTCTAAGAATATATATCGATGATACCTCTAAAACTATTGAAGGAATAGAAATTCTCCAAAAACTCGATACTCCTCCAGTTATAGAACCATTGGTTGAAAAGGACGAAGAAGTAGACTACAATGCTTGGACTGTTAAACAACTAAAAATTTATTGCCAAGAGAACAATATAATAGTGCCTGCATCTTACAGAAAAGCACAAATTGTAAGTCTCATTAAAAACGGTCCATCCCAAGAATCTATTGAACCAGAATCTAATTATAAGACTTGGACAGTAACGCAACTGAAAGAATACTGTAAAAAAAACGATATCAAAGTGATTTCTACATACAGAAAAGCAGATCTACTTAAATTGGTAGAAGAACATCAAAAATAGAAAGAAGTAATAAATAAAAAAATACTAAATAACATTTACTTAATCCTGAGAAGCGTAGAAATCGTCGAAATTCTCTTGTAATTGATCTATGTATAGTTTTCTCTTTCCAGGAATAACTTTTTTTGTAAGTATTTTTGCTTTCGTGTAGCAGGTGATTGCTTCTTCGAGCATTCCTAAGTGTTTATAGGACAGAGCTAATTTTAGAAAGGTGTGAAAGGCGAACCAACCTCTTGGGTTGGCTTCTAAAGCTTGGTTAAATTTCTCGATAGCACCTTTATAATTTTTTGAGTTCATCAATACTTCTCCGTATGTATCATACAGGTTAGCGTCGAGAGGATCGAGTTCGATGGCTTTTTCAATTGTCTCAAACGCTTCATCGTATTTTCCGATATTACTCAATGAAATTGATCTATTGTTTAATAACCCTGGAGAATCCGGATAAAGGTCTAAGGCTTCGTTAAGAGTCTTGAGCACTTCTAAATCTTTACCCATTTTACAATATGTAAATCCTTTCAGTTGATATAACGACTTACGCACCTGTGGAAATTTTTTCATCATCTCATCGATTAAGGCCATTACTTCGCTTCTCATATTATCGTTCGTGAGATATAAGTGAATTTTTGTAGCATAGTAATCGAAGTGGTCAGGGCTTAATTCAATTGCTTTTTCAATTTCAATTAAAGCCGCTTCAGTTCCATCTGTCTCATTTAAAATATAACTATACAGTTGATAATACCTAGACAATTGTTTTTCACTCAGCCCCATTGATATCGCCTTCTCAAATTCCTCAACAAAGAGCTCTTTGTCTACTTTACTCGCATCAAAATTATATACAATGTTAAATCCGTGAACTAATCCAGTAATAATATGAGAAATTGGGTGATTTGCGTAATGAAATTTTACTTTGTTGACGATGTCTAAGGCTTTCTCGAATTTTCCTTGTGCTAAATACGAGAAAGATAGTACCAAATACGCTGCCGTATCAACGCGTGGGTTATGTTTGAGTAAATTGAATTCCACTACTTGTTTAATCCAATTTTTACCCTCTTTATAATCATTTGTGATCGAGTATAATAGAGCTTTCATTACAGAGAGTTCTAAGTCCTTAGGATTTGTTTCAATTAGAGAATTAATAAGTTCCATTGGTTCGTCAATTTTTTTTACACAGCACTCTTTATCTGTTAGGATGCACAGGAATTTAGTTCGTTGGAGCAAAAAATGATCAGGATATTCAGCTAATGCTTCTTCAACAACGCCTAAAGCTTTATCGTGATCCAGATTGATTAGTATTTGTGCTTTTTGAGCAATAAGCGACACATCGTAAGTCTTGCTTAACCCTGATTCGATGACTTCTAACGCTCTATTGAGTTTGCCCATATAGAAATAGGTTATTGATTGAAATAAATAACCAATATATTCATTAGGGTGTTTTTTGATAATTTCTTCTGTAAGTTCTAGCGAATCCTCTAATTCCCCGTTGTAAGTGTAAAATAAATCTTTTAGAAGCAATAACTCGATATCGCTTAAATTCTTTAGATGCTCTGTAAGCAAGTCGTTTACTTTAGATAGTTTACCTTTCGCTAATTTACGTTCAATGTTCGTTAAGAATTCTAAATTCATAGGAAAATATGTCTTTTTGAACTGAGATGTTCTAATAAAGTTAATTTTAGTAAAATAGAATATGTCCAAGGTATCGAAAATTCTGTTGTGTAAGAAATAATACGCCTCGCTATCGGCTGATTTATTCATCGTACTTGCCGTTTCAGAGGTATCAAAACTTTGAATTACTTCGAATACATTTTGAAAGGCGATCCCCTTTATTTTATCTGTATGGTTGATCAAACTCTTCTCGCTCTCAAATTTATATGCCAAATGCTCGATATACTCAGGAATGAACTTTCTTAGAGCTGGTTTCAAATCATCGTGAAACAAATTACTACACATATCGCTCGTTATATCTTCAAGTAACTCGTTGATATCTGGTATGTGATATTGAACGCCACTCGCTTTCTGGAATTTACTCAAATAAGTAAACTTCCTAATGTAATCCTCGATAATTACATTGAGCATTTTCTCTAAACGCTCTTCTGCCTGAATATAGTAGGTGTATTTATCGCTTGCATTTAATTTAAAGAAATGTATCGGATATATGTTATCCTCAACGATCTTCTCGATAAAGAAGTTAAGTGTAGTTAGCTTTATATCATATTCTAAAGCAAAATCTTTAGCAGTAATGTATTTAGGGTATTGATCCGGGTGATTAATAGCGAGATAAAGCAAAATTTTATCAAAATCCACCTCGTCGGATAAGGTGCTTTCAACTTTAGTATAATCCAACCTAAGCACAATGTTCAAAAATCTGTATTTAATCCCATCATCATCGATATTATAATCGTTAAAAAACTTCGATACTTTGTCTGTTATTACCTCAACCCTTTTACTCTCTTCGTCTAATATCGACTGGCGGTCCAAATCGTATTTTTTTAATATATTGAAATATTCTAATTCACCTGAATTAGTAATTTGATATTCACGGTTATCTTTTTCAACGAAATTTTTATCTAACAAAAGATTCAAATTTTTTGATAATGAAGATTGATTGATATTAAGTGGATCCTCAAGAAAATCGGACCATTTACAATGGTGGTTATTATATAACATCCAAAGAATCCAATCATCGTAATTTCTCTTATTTGTAATCGTCTCAGGTGGGTAGTTCAATGTTTTTTCTAGCGCATCTTTAACTTGAATTTCAGCATACTGTTGACGACCTTCAGGAGTAATTTTGTATTCGCCCTTCTTCTCCTTCTCAATAAATCCATTACTAATTAAGAGGGTAAGATATTTCGACAAAGTTGCGTTACTTATGTTTACAGGATCCGAATTAAAATCAGACCATGAACAATGGTTGTTATTATAGAGCATCCAGAGTATAATATGCTCAAAATCTTTGTTGATTTTCATAGGGGTAATTATACCTTCAGGTGGAAATTTTACTATACTCATAGTTAAATGATATTCGAAAAACTTTATAAATCTTATGTTCGCACTATACTTCGAAGTTCGTTCGAACTTCCTAAAGTTAAACTATATAAGAACTGCGAATTTACTAAAATTAACAATAAAAAAAAGAACCTAAAAAAAAAAAGGAAAGAAGTGAAAAAAAATGGCACAAGCGGCAGAAAAAAAAACCATTTGCAAAAAACACTTGAAGTGCGACCTTCCAGCTTTAACCCAGAATCTAGCACCTGAGGGAATTCAATCTCAGGTGCTGGTTCTAACCACCGAAGGAGAGCGGGTTGAATCAAGTTTACGAACAAACAAGCTTTTGAGAGAGTTCAATAAAATTAGATATAACGCGAGGATTTCGGAAGAGAAAGTCTTGATAAGCAAGTATAAGTGGCAAGTAGACGCAAAGCTTCTTGGAGTTCGCAATTCCATGTTAATTTTCTAATCAAAAAAAAATTAAATTTTAAAACCAGGAAAAGAAAAAAGAAAGAATAAAAAACCAAAAATAACAGAAAAGAGGTATAGCAAAATGAGAAGAGAAGAAGAAGATGTAAGAGTAGTTGAAGGATTTAATCCGTCAAACTTAGTTTTTAGATTTTAATAACAATTTTTTTAAATTTTTGAATAAAACGCGCCAAAAATAAACTAAAAAAAGAACAAAAATAAACCAAAAAAAACGAGGTAAAAAAGTATGGAAGCACACGAGAAAAGAACGATAATAATATTAAACGCGGGCTGTATTCCTGACCGTTTTGAAGTGTATTTGTAAATACTGCATTTTTTTATTAATTATAATCATTAAACATTTGCGATTTAACGATAAATAATAAACATTCTTATATTAAAGAGAGGAATAATACTATGAAAGAAGTATTATGTTTTATATATGATGGATTTGCTGATTTTGAAACCGTGCTAACTTGTTCAGCCTTAAATGAACATGATAATTACAGAGTAACTTATATAGCATATGAGAAAACACCTGTTTATAGTTCTGGAGGATTAAAAATTAATCCAGATAAAACAGTTTCGGAAATTGATGGTATAAAAGACGTTGAAGGTCTAATAATACCTGGGGGAGGCACAAGAATACTTAAACCAGAACTTGAAAAATTAATTAAACGATTAAATGAAGAAAAAAAATTGTTAGCTGCAATTTGTGCAGGACCAGAATTTCTTGCCAAAACTGGTATTTTAAACGGTAAAAAATATACAGCCTCTGCAGAACCCCAATCATATGAAGAGAAAAATGAGACAGATCCTTTTCCAAGAGACTCTTATGTAGAAACAAGAGTAATTCAAGATGGAAATATAATCACTGCTAAGGGTCACGCATTCACAGACTTTGCTCTTAAAATTTGGGATTGGTATAATTTGTATGATAACGAGAAAGAAAAAGAAGATTTAAGAAAGGATTTTACTCCAGAGTAAGAGAAAAATACAGAGGATTCTTTAAAATTTAATTTTTATTTTTTATTTTTTACTCTCTATTTTTAGAGCAATTGCTGATTTTGTAAACTCTTTATTTCATAACGCTTTAGAAAGACCCTCCAAACTCCCTACTATTTTTAAACTAACTCGAACACGTGAGTGGGTATGCTTAATTCCGCAGGAGGGTCAAATCGCGAGTAATCTAAGAATTGGGCATAATCGAACTATTCTTCGGGAGATTCTGTAATTATGATCTTTTCTTTTGTGATGACGATAGTTATTTCACCTCTTCATACAATTTATAACCAGAACCATCGTTTGTATTTAAAAGAAAAATAGGAATTAATTAAAAAAGAGTGATTATATTCTTATAATGGTTCTGGTGCTTTCAAGCCAATCATTCCCAACGCTTCAGTAATCTTTAAGCGAACGACTATCTTGTATTTAAAACCCTCAATTCTTTGATATGGTACCATAGATTCATATTGCACCATTAAAAACTTTTCTAAGTTTCCTTCTTTAACGTCTTGAACACCTATAACATCCATTCCTTCTGGTGTTGACAACACAGCATTAGGGATAATTTCTTTTGCCAAACCTCTCGAAGCAACTCTAAATTTTTTATCCTCCTCAAGATATACTTTAGAAATTTCCTCTGCTTTATGTCCCGGAAAATATGAATGAATAAACACATATGGCATTGTAGTTACCTCCTTGTTTTATTAATTATAAATTGGATAACAGTAATTAATTGGATATTTTACATTTAAGTTTTTACAATTTTGTCGAGATAATCTGATCTTTGATCCAAAGGGTCTTTCCTTTTTCTTTTAAATTTCTTCAAACAAAAGAAAAACACCACAACAATATTTATTAGGTAACGAAGAAGAATTTTAAGCAAAGCATCACCATGAGATTAAGATTATGCTCAAAGGGCAATTCTTTCTGTATCTAACATATAATTGCGTAAAATATAATATTAAGTGATTAAAAATACCAGCCACACCGCTACATTATCCAGTCGCATGGGGGATCTCAAAGTTAGACAAACGATTGAATCTACCGGGTTTAATTGTTGGTTCATTTATACCCGATATTGAGGTCCCAATTTTAATCATTTTTTTTAATGGAGTTCTCCCAGATCATTTCATCTTGCATACTTTGATTGGCGCACTTACTTTAGGAACTCTTATTTCAACTTTGGTTACCATCATGCTGTATCCGATTTTAACTTCGTGGTTCTTTCGCCTCGATAAAGTTAAGGTAAAGGAAATATGTAGGTTAACCCTGGCTCTCGTGTTATCCTGTATGCTCGGAAATGTGTTCCATATTCTATTAGACATTCCAATGCATCCATTTAATCTTGTCCTGTGGCCCTTTGTAGATCCATATAGTATTGTTGGAATTTTAGTCCTTATCTTCGCCGTAGATGGGAATATAAGTTTGGGATTTTTAATTGCGAGGATTCTGAATTATGTGATAATGGGGCTATCTATGCTTGCCATAGTAATCAAAAGCAGGAAAAATTTATGGGAGCTACTTCTGGTAGGAAAATAGGGTTTTAGTCTAGTTTTTTCGATTAATTTATTAAAAAAAAAATGAAATTAAGTTTAGTTATTAAAATAACGCTCTTAACTTACCAACAGCTTGGATCAAAAAATTCATTATACTTTTTCAACCAATTAAAAATCGTGTATTTTGAGTAATCTTCAGTTATTTCTTCTCCGATTTGAATATCTCGTTGAGCTACTGAGCGTAAGCCAGTTCCATCTTCAGGTAATCCCGAGTTAGGTTTAAACGAATGGTTAACATATCTATTATTGTCCAAAATGAAAATTAAAGCGTCGATATCACGCTCACAATATGAATAGTTGAGTAATATAATCATAAAATTTTCGATTTGCGGCGATTTAATGGAGGTATCAAGTATAATGAATTGATCTTTAGTAATAATCATCACATCTTGCTCACGAGCATGCCACCAAACTGTTCCCTTAGGAATTAATTTTTTTGCAAACAATCCGAACCCATGAATTTTACTTGGTTTTACTACTGCATATTCTTCAATAGGATTAATTGAACTAGGATTGTATCGTATTACTATATCGGTCATTAAATTGTGTTAAGGTAAAAAGGTATTAATAGTTTGTATTTTACATTATTTCCGTTCTTATTATATTCATAACATTTATATAATCTATTTAGGTATAATAGAGTGAATAACGGAACAAGGGGGGAATTAAAATGGATTTCACAAAAATATATACGATGTTTCTAACAATCGTAGGGCTTACGGCTCTGTTTGCGGTAGGGTACGTATTAGTAAGTTTTGGAAGTCTATTTTTTTAGCTCTTGGTATTACACTTTTGATTCCCGGGATTGTCGGAATAGTTAAATCCCGAGCAGATAAGGAATAGCTATTCTTTCTTCTGAATTATTCGCTCTCCAAGCTTATAGAAGTTATAATCGCCACCGGTGACCCAAAGAATCGGATGTACTTTCCTCCAGTCAAGTTTGCCCTCAGTTAGGCATTGTGGGTCAGCATACGATTTAATAACCCGACCTATTATTCCTTCGTTAGGATTATAGTCAAGGATTTCGGTTACTTCGCACTCAATATTGATGGGACACTGAAAAATCATTGGAGCAGTTTTGAGTTCCCCATAAAATGTATCAAAGAGAGCACTCTTATCGATATCTCGCCCAGATTTCGTTCCACACAATTCAGTTTCTTTAATTAAATTTTCGGATGGAATATTGACGCTAAAAGTCATGTTCTCGTGAATTCCCTCTCTTGTATAACGCTTATTATACAAGCTGAAGAAAATATGTTTTCCAAAATTAAATGGACATATATATCCAATTACGAGATAATTTGGTTTTTTATTTACTTGAGCCCCTACTAAAGCGATGGGTAGTGGACTTAATATGTTACCTTGAACTTCCTTTTTGGTTAATTTATTTGCAGTCGTATCAACCATCTTAAAATATAGAAAATATTTGATTCTTTAATTTATTTTTAAAGCAATTGGAAAGATTAACTTTTCGATATATATTTCTTTTTATTAAAGTAGAATAAACAGGTTTATATTGAAAAATCTTGATTTTAAGACCGATTCTGTTTTTTTTTAGTTCGAACTATGCGTGAACTTCATGATTCGAAACTATTTATTGAATCTATGGTATCAAATATTAAAGAAATAGACTTTAACTTATAAGAATATAAATTTCAAGGTTTTTTGAAGTATGGAAGAATTACCAACAAAAAAATCGTTTAGGCATTACATTTATTTTATGGCTGGACAACAATTTTCGCTATTGGGTTCAGGAATTATTAGTTTTGTTATTACTTGGTGGATTACGATAGAAACGCAGAGCGTTCTTTATCTATCGTTAGCAACATTTCTAATATTTCTTCCTCAAGTAATTGTTTCTCCGTTTGCGGGAGTATTATCTGATCGTTTAAATCGTAAAACGATAATTTTCACTGTAGATTCTTTGCAGGCGTTGCTAACATTTGGGTTATTTATAATCTTTTTTACTGGATTCACTCATATTTGGATGATATTGATAATTCATACATTTCGGAATGTGTTATATGCCTTTCAGGTGCCTACAGTTTACGCCATCCTTCCTTCTATGGTTTCGAAAGAAAAGATAAGTCGTATCAACGGAGCAGGTTTTGTATTCTCTGGCTTAATATTCATGATTGGTCCAGTACTATCCGCTCTACTATTGGAACTATTCCCTATAACCTATATTTTTTTAATCGATGTTGTAACATTCCTAATAGCAACGATTCCCTTGTTCTTAATTACAATCCCTTTCCAAGCTAAAGAAACAAAAGAAGATAAAGAAAAATCGTTTATGAGAGAATTTAAGGAGGGTTTCGTTGTTGTAAAGGCGATTCCAGGTCTTTTTAGTATGATCGTTTTTGCAATGATTTTTAACTTTGTCATTAGGCCTTTCGGAGTGCTCTGGCCCTACTTTATAAATGTATTACACGATGGTTCTGCGTTTCATCTTGCTTTCCTGTTTGGCTCAATCCAAGTAGGGAATGTGATTGGCTCTTTAATTACATCGATAAAGAAAGAGTGGAAGAACAAGATAAAGATTAATTTAATCGGAGAGATGGTCTTTTTTACG
The DNA here is from genome assembly GCA_019894885.1 of Promethearchaeota archaeon. Lineage (GTDB taxonomy): Archaea > Asgardarchaeota > Lokiarchaeia > Sigyniarchaeales > SOKP01 > SOKP01. The sequence continues at coordinate 35,168 of JAGXNP010000001.1, forward strand.
TTTTACTTACTGATCATCTTAGCGCCTTATCAAAATTTCTACCTAATGATGTTTGGCGCGTTTCTCGGAGCGATTATCTTTCCTATTACGATAGCTACTTACTTAACAATTTTACAGACCGTCGTCCCATCCGATAAAATAGGGCGCGTTATGTCAATTGATCACACAGTATCTATGGCAATTGCTCCTATTGGTGCGTTATTAGTTGGACCGTTAGTAGGTTTAATGGGCGTTGTGAATCTCCTATTAGCCAGCGCAATTATTGGTATTATAAATCCGATTTTCCTATGGCTTTTTACAAAGATAAGATATTTGGATCGTCCGCAAGAACCAGAGTTAGAAGCTCCAGCGACACCAGAACTAATTGAATTAGAAACTAAAGAAATCTAATTTATTTTTCTATTTTTCTTATTCAAACAATATTTTTACTATTAAATTAACTCTTACGGTGTAAATAATTTTTTATAAGATTTTAGTAATAATAATATTATGTTCGATGAGAAAGAATTAGGAAAAATAAATTCTGAATTTGAACAGAAAAAGGATAGAGTTGTAGAGCTTCCCATTTTGGACTTTTTTAAAATAAATATCATAAGTTTCTTAGTCCCTCTCTACATCTGCTTAGGATTTTTTTTATTATTCGAGTATGGTTTTATAATTCCGCTTTCAATCCCTTTAGATATTCATCTATTAATACTCCCTGGATTTCTTTTAATTCTTTATTTCGTTTACCTTATTCTCTTAATTGAGTTTACAGCATTATGGACTCATAGATGGAATAAAAAATTTCCTCCTGTTGAAGGCGTGTTTAAAAGAGTTTTAGAAGATAAAGATAGTAAGGAGAGTAAAATGATGAAATACTATCATAAACGAGGATTTATTATAAAATTTCCAATGTGGTTAACTTCGAAATCTCCGTTCCCATGGCTCGTTAATAGAGCTTTGCGGAGAATAAGCCACAATAAACTCGGGAAAAATGTTATTTATTGCGATGCTTACGTAGGATTAGAATTTACTGAATTAGGAGATAATGTGTTTATATACCCTACATCTGCGCTATCAAGCCATGCTGTAAATACAATATTTGGAAAAATTAGTATGATGAAAATAATAATGGGAAAAAATACGACGTTGTACCCTGGAATTATTATGGGTCCAAATGCTTTAACTACGGATAACAATGTGATTTTCCCAAACACGGTACTGCATAAAAATTGGCGAGGAAAGCCAGATAAATTCTATTATCAAGGTAGTCCCGGGCGTCCTATAGATGTAGACCACATTAAATAGCTCTTGGCCTGTTCAATTTTAATTGTTGTAGAAATAATTACTTTCATTGTTTAGCCCCTTTTTTTAACATTATTGTAAAATAGATATATTAAGAAAACTTAATTTATATTGAAATCGATTAAAAATCGTAATAGACCACTATCCAATAAAATTAAGATATTAAGTAATTCTAAATGTATCATATTCCAACTCCAGAAGCTCGTTCTTGTTTCGAGAAAGCAAGAGAGCTTAGTAAAATTAAACAGTTCGATGAAGCACTATACTTTCTTGATGAAGCATTAAAATTCTACCCATCCTAAATTAATGTGTGGAATCATAAAGGTGTTGTCCTCTGTAAACTTGGAAAACCTAAAGAAGCACTTAGTTGTTTTGATAGAGCGATAGAAATAAAATCGAAATATATTTGAGCGTGGAATAATAAGGGTCAAGCATTTATTAAGCTTGGTAACCTTATGGAAGCTTTAGATTGCTTTAACTTTGTACTTAATATCAAACCAGAGAATGATACTAGTTGGAAGAATAAAGGGATGGTACTCGCTAAACTAAGTAAATTTGATGAAGCTCTAGAATGTTTCAATACTGTTTTAACTCTTAGACGAAACTATGCTCAAATTTGGGAAAATAAGGGAAGTAATTTCTTGAAAAATAATGAAACTTGAAAAGCGAAATTATGCTTAGACAATGTAAAAAGAATTCTATGTAAAGATATTGATGTCATGCTCAATAAGAGTAATTTATTATGTGAGATGGGAAAGACAGAAGAATCGATTGAGTGTATTAATATTGCTTTAAAATTAATTCCAAATGACATCAATATATTAAATAAAAAGGAAGAAATTCTAGAAAAGCTTGGTAAAACGAAAATTAGACCTTCTGAATGCTATTAGTATGCTAAGTTCTTATTTTTTTTCTTATTATTAATCTTTAGTTTTTGGATATCTTTCATGCTTTTGTAAAAATTCACGATACGAGTTTAATTTATCCAATACTGTTCCTGCGAGATCTAAAGATTCAAATACTGGAACGTTTCGATTAAGTAATTTAAGCTTGAACTTGTATCTACTTTTATACTCTTCAAATCCCTCATTGATTTTCAGCATGACGCAATACATCGGTTTTGTACATACATTCTTCGCTTTTGATATGTATCGAATAAATTCTTTATTTAGATCTAATCCTCCGTATCCTAATTCTTCCAATAAGTCAGCAAATCCTCCAAATCTCTCGGGATCCTTAATAAAAATAATAGATGAAATGTTGGGATCTTTATCAAGTGCTAAAATTGTACGATAGTAGATATTGGGTTGGATTCCCATCCCACCTAAATCTATGGGGTTTGACAAGTTAGTATTTACATCGGGTACGAATCTTTTCATTTTATCGATACTTCTCTCTGATAATTGGGGAATCGTCAGATTATACTTTTCCAAAATATCTATTGCTTCTATTGTTGAACCCCCACCAATCCCAATCACACCAACGTTTCGCGAATTAGGTAGATGAGTTAAATTAAAAGCAGATGCCAACGCAGCAAGTTCATTTGAATTACTTGTTATGCAACTCCCACTTTGTTTACCTACAGCCTTCCAAATTTCATTGTTACCTGCTAAACCTCCTGTGTGAGATAATATCGCTTTTTTAGTTGCTTCTCCGTATCCCGCCCGCCAAAGAATAACAGGTTTGCGATTTAAATTACACTCTTTAACAATATCCATAAATTTTCTTCCTTGTTCAATACTCCTTAGATTCTCAATGTATAAACCAATAATTTTTGTATGCTCGTCATTTAAGAAATATTCTAAAAATTCAACTGGAGATAGATCGAGGGAGTTCCCTATGGAGATTAATTTAGATGCATACAAGCCATAAGATACTATGAGTTGGGAAATATTTTGAGCTATTCCTCCAGATTGAAAAATTCCTCCAAAATTACCATACTTACGGGATTGCTCGTAAGCAAAAAATAGACCACCTTTAGGATTATAAACACCAATACAATTTGGACCGATGATTCGAATACTATGTTTACGAGCTGTTTCAATAGTTCGATTTTCTAAATCCTCGTTACCAACTTCACGGAATCCTGAAGAGAAAATTGTGCAAAAGGGAATAGACTTTTGACCTACTTCATCTAAGACCTTTGGAACTAAGCGTGCTGGAACCGCAATAATAACATAATCTATTGGTTCAGAAATTTCCAAAATTGATGCATAAACTTTCTGTCCATATAATGTTTTTCCAGCTAACCTTGGATTAAATAAATAGGTTTTTCCTTTAAATTTACCCCTCATAACTCGAACGAAAAAACCTCCACCTGCAGGATCATTGCTTGCTCCTATAATCCCAATAGCTCTTGGAAAGAATAATCTATTAAAATCTAATGATGATTTTTGTAATGAAGACATTGCTAGACTAAGAAAATTTCGTTTAAATTAATAAAAAATATAATAGAACTTGACTAAAATATTTTATTGATAAGTTCTTCCTAAAGTTCTATTTAATAAAGCAATATCGTCAGTAAAAATTCCGTCAACATCTAAATTAATTAGTTTTCTCATCATGTCTTCCTCATTTACTGTAAAAACATTAACTTTAAGATCGTTACTATGAGCTAAATCTACAAACTCTTTATCAACTATTGGATAATAAGGGTGGATAGCATAAAATTCATTATCTATTGCTCTTTGAACATATCGTTTTACCATTCGAATTTTTGTTAAAGCTCTAGGAATTAAATAGCCTATTTTTAATCCAGGCTCAATTTCCTTAACTTTTAAAAGTTCCCCAATCTCGAAACTACTAACGATTGAAGTGGTAATTAGGTTTTCTTCTCTTAAAATGTTAATTAAATCATTAATAATTCCTGGAGCTATAATTTCGGGTTGGAGTTTTATTTTTCCTTTAGTGATTGCTATTAATTCATTTAATGTAGGTATTCGTTCCCCCTCCCCAATATCTATTTTCTTAATTTCTTCAATTGACATATCTCGTAAGCTTTTTAGTATACCAGCAGATCTCAAAAGATCGGAATCATGGCTTATAACAATTTCATTATCGAGAGTCTTCTGAAGATCAAATTCAATATAGTCTGCATTTAACTCAATTGTTCTTTCAAAAGCTTTTAAAGTGTTTTCAGGTGCTTCTGAACTAGCTCCTCTATGACCTATTACTAAAAAGTCATTTTTTTTTCTACTAAAAATAATATCCCCTAATATTGATCTGTAATTGAATTAAATTAATTAGATTAATTATATTAGACATTACGGTTCAAAACTTCTTTAAGACGAGATATATCATTGGTTATAATTCCATCTGTGCCCATATTTATTAATTTCCTCATAGCAATTCCAGAATTAACAGTCCAGGGAAAAACTTTTATATTTTTTTCATGGGCATATTCAATAAATTGTTTATCAGCTAGTTTATATAGCGGATTAATTGCATAGTAATTATTTTCAGAGTTGTAATCAATTATTTTCTTTTTATAATTCCAATCTGAGAATTTTCCTGCCTCAGTAGGAACAAGGGTTGCTAATTTTAATTGTGGTTCAATTTTTTGTATCTTAATCAATTCTTCATGTAAAAATGAACTAGTTATTGTAGAATCAAGAATATCAGCATCTTGGAAAATTTGAATAATTTTTTTAGCGATACCTTCCACTTTAATTTCGCAATTGAGAGATATTTTATCCTTTGCTAACTCAATTAATTCCAATAGTGTAGGAATTTGTTCACCATCTCCAAAATTTAATTTTTTTAATTCTTTAAGTGTCATATGATTTACAATGCCCTCGGTTCCTGCTGTTCTAAGGGTATTGTAATCATGGATGACAACAATTTCACCATCTAATGTTTCTTGGACATCAAATTCAACAGAGTCTGCTTTTAAGCGAATTGCTTCTTTAAATGCTTTTAATGTATTCTCGGGGGCTATTTTACTTGCGCCTCGATGACCCATGATGATAATCCTGTTATTTGCATTCATATTGATATTCTCTTATAGAAAAATTAATTATTACTTTAAAATTTAGCATCTATTTTTCTTAATTAATGAGAACACATACGATAAGTTTAAATGTAAGATAAACTAAATTCAATATTAATTCATGAGCATACATAAAAGTCTAGATGTTGTCCTATATAAGGGACAAAAATTTAATGTAGAAAATCATGCCTTATACTTAACCAATAAAGGCATAAAAGATATTGATAAAATACAAGGTCTCGAAAAATTATCTAATTTGCACATTTTAGATTTATCAAACAACCAGATATCTCAAATTAATGGCTTAGACAAACTTAAAGAATTAGAGATTTTATGCTTAAATAATAATCAAATTACTGAAATAAAAGGTCTTGATAATCTAGAAAACTTAAGGGTATTATGGCTGAAAAAAAACCTAATTTCTGAAATCAAAGGCTTAAATTCTCTTCATAACCTAGAAGAACTTTGGTTAAAAAAAAATAAGATTTCTAGAATCAGGAATTTAAATAAACTTAAAAAATTAAAATATCTGTGTTTATGTGATAATCTGATTTCTGAGATTAAGGGACTTGATTCCCTTATTAATTTAAGGAGTTTAAATCTAATAAAAAACAAAATTTCCTCCATAACTAATCTCCAACACTTAATTAATTTAGAAGATTTAGATTTGAGTTATAATAGAATAAGCGATATTGAAGGATTAGCAAATCTTTCAAATTTATATTTCTTTGGTTGTACGCACAATAAAATAGTTCAAATAAAGGAATTAGAAAACTTAAAAAAAATAAGTACAATTTGTTTAGAAGAGAATCCAATAGATCTACAAAAATTAAGAAACAATTATGAAAAAACTTTAACCCAAAAAGATAACATCCAAACTTAACATTTTACTTAATCTTATTAATTACTTCTTTTGCTGCGATGATATCATTAGTCATTATTCCGTCAATACCCTTATTAATCAATCTCTTTATGACGGGCTTAACATCAACAGTATAAACATTTACCTTAAGATTTTGGTGATGCGAATAATCTATAAGTTGTTTATCTACTATCACATAATGAGGATGGATAAATGAGAAGTTATTTTTAGCAGCTCTATCAATCGCTTTTTTTTTTGTCTTCCATTTTGTCCATTTTGGATTATTAACCACACGTACGTTATAGGGTATTAACGATGCAAATTTAAAGTTTGGCTCTAATTTTTGAATCTTTTTAAGTTCTTTAAAATTAAATGAGCTAATGATTGTATTTTCAACCAAATCTGATTCTCTTAACAATTGTACTAGTTTTTTCCCAATATTTGTAGATATAACTTCTACACATAATCCAATCTTACCCTTGGTGAGATAAATTACATCTTCTAAAGTAGGTATTTTCTCACCCTCCCCAAAATCAAGAGTTTTCAATTCCTCTAAAGTTAAATCTTCTACAAACCCGGAATGTCCTGTAAGTCTTGATAATTCAGGATCATGAGTAACTACAAGTACACCATCTTTTGACTTAAAAAGATCAAATTCGATGTAATTAGCTTTATACTCTATTGCTTTTTGAAACGCTTTTAGCGTATTTTCGGGTGAATCCGAACTTGCTCCACGATGTCCTATAATTAAAATACGGTTTTTCGGATCGCTCATTGTACAATACTCACTCAAAAATTACTTTTGCTGAGGAAAATTATTTTTTTTAAGTAGATAGATATTTTACTAAATTTAAATAGATTGAAATATAAATGTATGGCTTCTCATATCTTTTATTTGCTTAAACTAATTTCTCATAACCTTTTTATTAGTTATACAATAATAATGTAAAAGAAAAATTTAAATATCTAAACTCAAATCCTCTCATTGGACGCCGTTAAGTTTATAAATGTTAAGTATTTTAAATATTAATTGACGAAAAGAATATTATACAAGACACCTAAGGAATAATAAACTTAAAATAGAAAAAAAATTAGTGATAATCGAAACCATGAAGTTTTGCCCAGATTGTGATAATATAATTTTTCCAAAAAACAAAAGATTATATTGCAAGGCGTGCGATAAAGAATTCGATTTAGATGCCGAAGCAGAAGATTTCAAAATAGTTAAAAAGATCAAACACGACGAGAAGGAGTCAGCTCCTATCGTTGTGAAAGATACTATGAATAGCGCCAAAATTTCTGATCAAGATAGAAAAGCATTTGAAGAATTCTTTGATCTTGGTAGTGCTGAGGGGTTTTAACCTCACGGAGCGATAACATTTCTTAGATATAGAATCATTCTTCTTCTTAGTTCTAAACTTTAAAAAAGACAATTTTAAAGATATTTTATTATTATTAGATTTAAATTAATAGGAAATTATAGGATCGCTATTTTATTTTAATAAATGATTAACCATGACTGAAGAAAAAAAGAAGCGGTTAAAAGGATTTGCCAAGGTTGTGGCTAAGGAAGTAGAAGTTTTAAACACAATCGAGCAATTCAAAGAAGATTTTAAAGATTCTTTAATCAAAATTCTTTTAAACGCTAAAGATGGAAAATATGCTGCACTTTTAGTGATAGAAAAGGGTAGTGTTTATGTTGAGGGCATTGAAAACACCCCAAAATCGAACATATCGAAAAAAGTTCTTGGCTGGGATGGCTTGCTGCAAACAAAAACTGAAGTGTTTGTAGACATCTTGGGCGGGGGTGATATTTCAATGGGGTCTATTATTTGGAAAATCATCACTTTTCGAATAAAAATAAAAGGTATTAAAAACGTTCTAATTTTGATGAAACTGTTTGAATATGAATAAGATAAGTTCAAATTTGATTAAGTAATTAAATTCGAGAACGTATAAAATCTATTTTTTCTATTCATCCTTCCAATTTGAATACTTTTAAAATTGATAATATTTTTTCTTTTAATCCTTTAGAATCTTCATCCTTTATAGACTGGATAACAACATTTTTATCTTGATCAGAAATATCTCGAAATCTTTCAAGGAATAACCGCAGATAGAGCACTTTTTTGGAAGGACTTTTTTGAATATTTGAAATGAGATTATCTATTAATGAATTTATTGAAGAGCTCTCTTGATTTGAAGATTCTGGATCACAGATTTTTTCTTTAGCAAATCCATGTTCTTTAATAATACTATTCTGTTCAATGATATCTCGCGTAATTTCCTGAAGAAGTTCAATACGAGAGGATATTGGCAAATTTGAAAGAATTTCATCTATCTCTACATTTTTTTGCTCGAAGTCTTCTATAAGTGAAAGAGCTTTTAATATATTTTTTCGCTCCATATACTAACTAACTTTATTTAAATTTTTAAATTTATCCTTACATTTTATATAAGTATGGATAAGGTTACAGAAAAGATACTAGATCAATTCCAAGATTTTATAAATTATCGTTTTAATAAACCAACAATGTTGCTTCAAGCCTTAACTACTCCCCAATTTGCTAACGAAAAAAGTGTTCTTCACTATCAAATCCTCGAAACGCTTGGAGATGCTGTAATCAAATTAATCTTTAGTTTAAAACTCTATATTAAAGGTGAAGTCGATCCTGGCAAATTAACTATATCAAAACAACACTTAGAGGATAATCAAACTTTTCAAAAAGTAGCGACGGAAATGCAATTATGGAAATACATTTTTTCCTCTAAAAAGCAAAGAGTAAAAGACACTTCGATACTTGCTGATGTATTCGAAGCGATATGCGGGGCGATTTTTATCGATTCAAAGAATAATCTACAAGTTGTTGAAAAAAAAATAATTGATAGATTTATAACTGATTGGGAATCATTAATAAAAGAATCACCTCACTTATATAAAAATCAGCTTCTAGAATATTTACAAAATAAATTCAAGATAACACCCACGATGAAGTGTGATTATGAAAAGCTAGGTCCAGATAATGATACTCGTTGGATTGCGAAAAATCCAGAAATAGTTGATAACAATCAGAAAGAGCTAATTAGAGTACCTAATTACTTGAAATCGGATAAATTTAAAACACAAAAAGATGCAGAGAAAAATATTAGTCTGAAAATTTTAAAATATTTACAAGGAAAATGAAATTTACTCCTATTTCAATCGTTTTATATCTCGTATTATTTTTATTAAATGTTCGAATAAAATAGAATCTTAAGGTTTAAAACTTTCCTAATACTTCTAAACCTATTGCAGTAATGATTATCTTAGTATTAGTTCTACAATTTATAGTTCTAAACTCAAAAAAGGGTTAATCTTAATGTCTGAAGGAAGAATTGTTAAAAAAACTCTGGAAATGGATGAATACGAAAACGAAACTGGAAAACTTGCGATATGGAAAGGAAGTGAAAGTAAAGAATTTCGAAAATGGCAAATGAAAAAACAAAAAAATTCTATAAAAAAGCAGAAATTGGATTCACTTACCCTCTCTCGTGAAGAAAGAAAGAAAATCAAAATAGAATTAAAACAAGAAAAAGAAGTGGGAAGAGATTATGATCATTTAATTGTTGTTGAGAACTTACATAAAACTTATTTGCTTGGAACAACAGCCGTGGCAGCTCTACGCGGCGTTGATTTAACGATTGATAAAGGTAATTTCATAGATATAATGGGTCCTTCAGGAAGTGGTAAAACAACACTTTTAAATCTAATAGGAGGATTGGATACTCCTACGAGAGGGAAAATTTTCTTGGAAGGTCGTAATATATCTATGCTTAATGACAACAACTTAGCAGAAATAAGAAGAGAAAGAATTGGCTTTGTATTTCAATTCTATAATTTACTACCGCAAATGACAGCTTTAGAAAATGTGATGGTCCCTTTACATTTTTCCGGAAAGTTAAGTAGGAGAGGTAAGAGAAAAAAAGCAATGGATTTACTAAGTCTTGTAGGATTGGATGAGCGCTCTCACCATGCACCATCAGAATTAAGCGGAGGAGAACAACAGAGAGTTGCCATTGCTCGGGCTTTTGCAAATAATCCCGCTATATGTGTTTTAGATGAACCAACTGGAGATTTAGATTCAAAAACGGGGGTAATGATTTTAAATCTTCTTAGAGATTTAAATAAGAGAGGTGCAACTTTTATTTCTGTTTCTCACGATGCGGCTGTATCTGAATTCGCTACAAAGGTGTATCATATGAAAGATGGAAAATTAAGCCACGAGGGGAAAATTGGAGGTTTAAAAGAAACAGAAATAATGCAGTTACGAAGAAAACAGGACGCTGAAATTAATAAAGAAAAATGTAAGAATATGATATTCAGATATCTCTTTGCGAATCAAGGTAAAACCAAAATAAAAGTGAGTGATATTAAAAATACCGTCCCAATTCCGATCGTTTCAAACCTACCAGAACATTTTAATGATATTTTGATTGAGCTTATAGAAGAAAACAATATTAGTGGACAAATCTTGGAAGATGAATTAATTTTAGATTGAAATAATTCATCTTTTTAATTATAAAAGTACGTTTTAAAATCGTTATAATTCGAATGTCTAGCATAAAAATAGTATTTAAATACGCCTTAAAAGATCTCGTCCGTCACAAGACCAGGACCTTTATTGGAGTATTAGGAATTACAATTTCTATTGGACTTCTAGCGTTAATTCTATTTTTATCAGATTCTATAGCAGTTACTTTCATAGATTATCTAAGTATTGATGCCGGTCAACAAGATTTTAATGTTTCCGTAAGGCATTATAATGGCGAACCCGATAATCGGTCGAATTATTTCAGTTATCAGCCTATAGTAGAAACAATTCGTAATGATATAGACGAAGTTGAAGCCTTTATTCCTAGGATGAGCCTATGGGGAGATGTTAACTATTCTAAGGGTTTTGAAACCCAAGAATTAACAAACAGACGGAGAGGAGTAATTATTTCGGGTATAGATTTTGAATTAGAAAAACAACTTCAATTTGGGAGTTTTATAAAGCCTGGTTCCAACGAATTATTAGAGATACCTAGTTTAACTTTGAATCAATGTGCTATATTTTATGGGTTAACCGACGAAATTAAATATACTGAGAACGACACAATTGAAATTAGAATGGAATTATGGCACGGAGATATATACTATTACAAAGTGAAAACATTTACCATAAATCGGATTTTTGATTTTCAATTGAAATGGCCTATAAATTATGCGAACCAACCTTTGATTGTCGTTGATATTAATACCATTTACGATACCTTTGGAAACGCGACAATCAATGGAAAATGTAACGAATTAATTTTAACATTGAAAGAAGAAGAAAATTTGTATGACTCAAGGGATATCGAAGGTTCGGAAGATCGAGTCAAAAAATTAGCGGGGAAAGTTCAACTTTTAATCGGATTAAACGAGTATAACATAGATTTACCCAAATTAGACATTTTAGGTTATTCTGAAATGTTTAGCGTTGGGTTGACGATAATTTTTGTATTTGTAACAATGATCTCTATGCTAATATCTGGCGTTTTAATTAACGGTATCCTAAAAACTTCTGTTGAGGAACGTATAAGAGAATTTGGAATTTTTAGAACGCTTGGAGCAACTAAGCGTTACAATTTGATAATTGTTTTAGCACAAGGATTGTTGCTATGTAATTTTGGAACGATATTAGGTATGATATTGGCTCAACTCGCAACGCAATATATTGTACTTCCGATTGCAGGAGCTGTAGTAGCGGAGTCAATACCAGGTTTAGCGGGAAATATAATTTTCTCGTCAACTTTTTGGTCTTTTTTAATTGCTTATTTAGTTGGATTAAGTGTAGGGCTTATTGTCAGTATCTCCCCTGCTGTTAAAGTTATGCAACTCCAATTAATAGAATCTATCCATCCTTATCGTAAGGAGGATGTGTTATATAAACTACAAAAAAAAGCTTCGGTGAACTACAAGCTTCTAATCGTTGGTGTTATTTTGGCCGCGAATGGAGTGTTTGTGATGTTTGTTATCCCAAGGATATTAAATACTGGAGATGCTGCGTTAATGTCAGGAACACTAATAGTTTTACTATTGATATTCTTGATTGGAATGACATTAGCAGGATTGGGAATATTACCTTTAATTTTAAGAACTTTCATCAGATTTTTTCAAGCGTTTACTAAAAAATTAGCACCAGTATATAGAATCTTCATATTTAGATATGTCAGAAGGAACTCAAGCACGATATTAACTTTTGCATTTACATTTTCTTTTGTAATATTTACTGCGAGCGTATTTAGTTTCTTAGGGAACGAAAGTGTGGTGAGTGCCAACTTGAATTATGGCGCAGACTTAGTGATTGAAACAGAGGGGTGGTTCACGCCCGAAGAAACAGAAAGTTTTAGCTTATTTGGGGATGAAGGTGGTGATTTTCTTAGCACTTCTGTTAATGGACTTAAGACAAGTCAAGATGACGGCTTTTCAGTAAATCCGAATAGAATCCTCACAAGTGATTTCGAGGAGGAATTATTAAAAATTGATGGTATCGAGAGGATTTCCTCGGTAATCGCCAGCCCTTTCCACTTAACACAAATTTACTCAGAAGAAAGTAAAGAATTTACAGCGAAGATTGGGGATTATGCGGGTTTGACTACACAAGAAATAAGCCTTATAGGCGTCGACGAAGTTTATCCCTCTACAATCAACAATGAATACATGGAATTTACACAAGGGGAAATGAAATTATCTTTCGAACAATTATTTATCGAACAGAATTTCTATACATGTATCATATCAGAGGGAATTTCTTTAAGTATGGATATGTATCTCGGAGATATTATTCGAATGGTAATACAGAGGGGGGACGAGTCTGAGATTTATACATTTAAAATAGTTGGAGTAGCAGCAGCTATGCCAGGCTTTTTTGGGAAATTTGGAAGATCGGCCGCAACGGCTTATATGGGTGGAGTTATGATTTCTCAAGAAACTTATATGAGTATTATGGATATTCCCCCAATTCCATACTTAGATAAAATATTTATTAAACTCAATCTCAATGCCAAAAGTTCTTTTAATTTTATCATGAATAAAATAGAAATAGAAAATGAGAACTCTTTTGATTTTGAGGTAATAAGTTTGCAACAGAGGATTACGCAACAACAATTATTTTTCACAATTATTAGCGTGTTTTTCTCTATGACCTTGAATGCGACTGTAATCATCTGTTTATTTGGATTACTATCATCATCTTATTCATCAATTATTGAAAGAAAAAAAGAAATAGCGATAATTAGAACCTTGGGTTTAAAAGGGAAAGAAATCGGAAGAATGTTTACTATAGAATCGTTAATTATTATGTTAAGTAGTGGAACAATAGGTATCCTCGTAGGTTGGGTTACTAGTTTACTTCTAAGTGTGTCTATGAATTTAACTAGCGACTTACCCAATATACCAGCTTTTCCATTAACAGATATGATTGTGATTTTTACAATATCGATAATTTTTACTCTAATTGGAATGAAAGTATTACTGAATAAATCTCGAAAAAAGAAAATTGTAGATATTTATCGAGAAACAATGTAGGAGGAGATGAAAAACTATGAAATATTCTGAAGAAATTTTAATAGCTTTATTCTTCCTTAGTTTTATTTTTTTCCCGATTTATTACAATTTTAGCAGTCAAGAGTTTGTAGTTGATAATGAAGAACAATCCAAATTTCAAGAAAAATTTCTAAAATCATCTGATATAGCGGGAACAGATCTCTATGCAGAACAAATTAATGCCTTAGTGGCAGGGAATAAATCTGTTATTAAACAATCGCTTTTCACCAACGATACAAGTATTCTTCCCAAGTTTGATACGAGAGATCCCGCGTTTGATAAATGTAATGTGCTTTTTAGTGTATCAAATGGGATTACGCCAGAATTATTCCCTCGCGTTCTGAATGAGGATGATTATAGGATGCAATATGAAACGAGTTTTAACAGTTTTTCGGGATTTCTTTATTACGATGAAGAAATGAGAGAAGAAGATATATTGGTTAGGGCAAATCGAGCTCTAGATATCTTAAAAAAGAAATTTGAGATAGATTTAATAATGATAAACTCATCGAACTCTTATTTCTTTCCATTTATAGGACACCATCCAAATTGGGAGATTTATTTTGATGAGATTACGAAAAATCTACCTACGGATGGTTATTGGAAAGCTTTAAATGTTGAGCGTTTAACCTCCGAAGAATATATTAATACTCAACATTTATCTTCAACATTTCTATTGGTAAACTCCTTGGATTTCTTAGACTATGATGTGTATAGGTCTGTAGATCAGGTGAATTTTAATATTAATTCACTGGATTTAGGGTATTTAGAAAATCTTGAAGTCGATAATATATTTGAACAATTTTCTGATATTATCGTTGACTACAATTCCCTTTTCGGAAATTTTTCAGATGTGTTAACCTCCAATCAAACATCGACCCAGAATGATTTTAGTGATTTTAGTGATTTATTTAGTTCCCTCACGCTTTCTAATGAATCACATTACACGAGCTTAATGATACAATATGAAGGTTTAGCTCTTGGAATTACTGAAGTCAGTGAAGATGAATATCGTTTTAATTTATGGGACGCACTAGGATATCAAGGAGAGTCGCTTAAACCTAGTGAAAAGACATATATTTCTTTAATAGGCGCTTTTATGAGTGAAATTAATGTAAATATTTTTTGTACTGATATAAGCGATGCAACACCCTCCTACTTCACACTTTATGACTTTCTATTAGAGCAAATCGGCTTATTACTTTATTATGCTGAAATAGAGTTCGATATCCAGACATTAAAAGATTATTCGTTTGAATTGTTCTGGGTTAACGACAAAGGATTTAAGCAAAGTTATATTAAACCAGTAAATCTGAACGACCAAGCAGATGTTATAAATTTCTTGCACCAATACGGAATTCAAGGGTTACCAGGAATACCTACAGGAATTTTTAATCCGATTGGCGAGCTAGTTATCACATATAAAATTTCAAATTCTGAACCCAATTTATTAATTACAAAAGATTTAATTGGTGGCAATGCCTCAAATGGAGTTTTTAAAGTATTTTCATTTAATATTACAGCCTTAAATGTAGGTAACGAAACAGCTTGGGGGGTTCCAACCTCAATACCCGTAGAACTCGATGATATTTTTCCGATAATTTTAGGACCGATCGGAGTGCTTTTAGGACTTGATGAGGATCTAAAAGATTCAATATGGGAAGTTGTTAGAATTGAGTATGCTGGTCAATACACTTCTTTGGAGGATTTTTTCAACTTTGATGAGAATCCGCGAATTTTTTATTTTGATACAACAGGAGCAGGGATAGTAGATACTTATTTTCCAGATCTTAATAATCTTAGTAATTATTTACCCTATAATGAAAATATGGACCATGTAATAGATTTAATTGCAATAGGTAACCCACAATTAATTTCTTCATTAGAAGCAATAGGTCAATCTTCAGAATCGCTAAAAGATACTTTTACAAATGAAGAGAGTATTTGGAATAGTGAAAATTGGAAGTTAGAGCCAAATGAAGCGTTTTCTTATACCTATGATAATTTTTCGATTGAAGGGTTTGATACATTTTCTTCTTTTTACAGCTACAATTTTACTCTTAAAGAAGATTTTCCGCAAATACCCTCGATAATTTCGGGGATATCAGTTGACGGAACTTCTCCTCAAATGGCATTAAACAACGATAACCAAGAATGGATCATCGAATCAGAGCAGAAATATATCGATCAACACGAGATCGAGGTACAATTTCTTTTTATGAACGAAACTGTCATTGATCTAGCAAACAATTCTTTAGATAGAATTTCAATTGTTGTTAATTACACAGACATTAATGATGTGTTGAATTTTGAAATTTTTAATTTTTCCACGGAGGTTTTTCAGGATATTTCCCCGTATTTGACTACCACAATCAATAATACATCGACCTACACATTTATTAAAGACCAGGGGACACTTGAATGGATTTTTGATCCTGCCGCCAGAAACAACCATTCAGTTATTTTAAGAATAAAGGGAATGAATTCTAACAAATTTAATATTTCTATAAATGATTTAGATATAGAATTTTATTACAGAGATGTAAACGAATATACTGTTTTAGGCTCTAGAGTTATTTATACCTCTTTAAGTGGTAAAGTTGAATACATTAGAGTATCAAATACGATCTCTTTAAGTACTTACAATATGGCTTCTATTACCTCATATGCTTATTTATCTAGCTATAGTTCAAGTACGGGAGAGATAAATAACTATACGTTAGTTTTTAGCAATATAGGTTCAAATATCGCAAGAAATATTAATATATCAATTATGGTACCTGGAATTATTCATAATCCTTCCAACTTTACAATCGAAAAAAACTATTTAATATATAATATATCTGAACTTGCTCCCTCTGAGAAAAAACAAATTTCTTTTTCTTTTTATGTTCCTAATACAGCTACAATTAGCAATACAACAATTAGCTATAGCAATCTAGAATTTATTCAAAATTTAAATTCTACAACGCTGCAGTCTCAACCAAACGATGTGTATTTTTCTGCTCCAATCGATTATTTATCCCGTAAACCTTATATAAGAACGGTCGAGATATATTGTAATTCCACAATTTTAGCTCCTAAGATCGATGAAAAATTTAACATATCAATTTATATTAAAAATACTGGATTTGATGGATTAACGATTCCAAATTTATCCCTTTCGTTTAATGAGCAATACGGAGATTTGTTACCTATTGGTAAGAAGAATTTGCTCACACCAGAAATTGCGTATAATGAGACAATAAGTTTCAACATTTCTGTAAAAAAAGATGGATGGAAAGGATACTACTATCCTTCAGTTAATTATTTCAATTGTTTAGAGGAAGAAACGATTCAAATTGCTTCTTCAACGCCATTAATTCTTGGCTTTATCAATTTTTCAATATTAAAATCAGTTAATAGAGATCAAATAGAAATTGGGGATTTTATTATTGTAAACATAACGGTTACTAACACCGGAAATATTTGTGCGAAAAATATTACCATTAGTGACGCAATTGGCTTTACAAATATTGAATTTGAATTAATTAGCGGAAATCTTATTTATACTACTACGAGTTTGCTACCAGATGAGAAAATTTCATTTTCCTATAAAATTCAAGCAACTAAACAAGCTTTAATCAGTCTGAAACCCGCGAGTATTGAATATTTTTACCTACAAAAAATAATAGAAACATCGAATTCTATAGAAGTTAAAGTTATAATCCCAGAAGAAATAAATGTTTTGTTTGTACTAGGTCCATCCCTAGCAGCGCTTACTACTTTAACGATTTTTATATGGAAAACTAAAAGATACAAAATTAAAAAGTATGAACTTCAGAGAAACGAATTGACACTCTTTAAGGTATCACACAGTGAATCTGTTCTAAAAGTTGAAAATACCTTAAGAGACCGACTTAATTCACTTTCCAAAGAAGAGAGTATTAATAACAATGGCAACGAAGATGGAGGTGAATCTTGAACCTGAAAAAAGTATCAAAATCTCTTGTTGTCTTACTTCTCATCCTCGGCTTAAATATCGGTGTTAATCTTCTTTTGGAATTTCAAACTCTAGATTTAAACGGTGTGAATCCTGTGAAACAAAAAGAATTCTCAGATACTTTACATTTATCAAACAGTGGTAACAAAAATGTAATAGTTTTTTTTAATAATTCAAATTATGATGTAAATGCAAAAAATAGTTTTGT